>JBBSMO010000737.1:0-1503 GCA_038233155.1 Longimicrobiales bacterium | reverse complement strand
GAAGCGGGTGAATCCGCGTTCGGTGAGGATCTCCACGTCGCCGGAAAAGCACTCATCCTGCACGAGCAGGTCGAGATCCTTCGGCCAGCGGCCCCGCGCGCGGAGCGTCTGAGCGGACGCGATCTGGATCCGCTCCCACGGGCGAGCGCGCCAGTGCTGCGCCTGGATGACGCCGTGCGGGATGCCGTAGCGGTCGAAGACGGCGGACGCTTGCCCCAGCAACGAAATTCTGTCTACTACAAAGAGCGCCCGCTTGCGCAGCCGATGGCACTCTTGAATCAGATAGGCGGCACAGATCGTCTTGCCCGATCCGGTGGGACTCGCGAGGATCTGATTCTTGACGCCCCGCCGGATGTTGTCGCGCAGCTCCTCCACGGCTTCAAGCTGCCACGGGAATAGCTGCAACTCCTCCGGCTGTTCCGGCACGATGCCGAGGTCGCTGACGCGCCGCTGGTACTCTACGATCCGCTCGACGAACGGCTCATAGATCTGCTCCATCCGATCTGCCTGCTCCGCGCCAGTCATCAGGCGGTGTTCACCAGTCGCAGGAGCGCCGGCATGATCTCGCCGGACTTCTCCACGCCGAGCGCCGCGCGGACCTTGCGCAGTACGTCGCCCTGCCAGCGCGCCTGCTTCGTGGCCGTATGCGACTCGGTGGACAGCTGCCGCACCCGCCCTTCGAGCTGCGCATACTTCGCCATCCAGGTTCGCAGCTCCGTTCCGAGATCCGACGCGGAAAGCGCCTTGACCTGCGCTTCCAGCCGCTCAATATCCGCGAGTGCGAGATCCAGCTCGTGGCCGAGATCCACTTCGGGTTCCGGGCCAAACTCTGCCAGCTCCGCCGCCGTAAGCTCCGCCTTGCCCTCGGCCGCTTGCGGCGCGGGCAGGCGGTTGCGCTTCAGCTCGCGAACGGCGGTGCGAAGGTCCGCACGGCTCCACGACTCCGCTTCCGCTCGGTCGAGTAGCGCGTCCTGATCCGCGGGGTCGAGCGCCGCGACTTCGGCGTGGTGTGAGAAGGAGAGAATCTCCCGCCGGCGGGAGATTTCAAAACGGCGCGACACCCACGCGTAGTTCTGAAGCGTTTGGATCTTCCAGGGGGTTCCGTCTACCACGTGCGCGTACTTCTCGCCGTAGGCACGCTCTCCGTAGCTGAGCCAGTCACCCATCCACCAGGGCGCGCCGTCCACCATCGCCGCCACCGTAGAACCGAGCGACTCCCACTGCTCGAAGGTGAGGCCCGGCGGGAGCTTGAGCGCGGTACGCTGCCAGTCGGCGACGATCGAGACATCGGCGTAGGGGGCAGTCAGGCGGGAAGGCGTGATGTCTGGCACGGTGGGATCTCCTCGAGTGGGTGGGTGATAGGGGGCACGCACGGAACCCCCGGTAGAGTTGTCACGTTGGGGGTCCCTGCGAAACGAAAGGGAACGCGACAGCCCACCGAGGGCCGTGTTCGTTTCGCATTGGAGCCGCCCCCACGGCCGCGCCGGTGTCTCCCGGACGCTT
>JBBSMO010000736.1:0-1505 GCA_038233155.1 Longimicrobiales bacterium | reverse complement strand
TTCGGGGAAGATGAGCAATCGCTCCGGTTCTATGCTCGCGCCGCAGGTGTGGCAGGCGCCGTAGCTGCCGCACTCGATCCGCTCGAGTGCGTCCAGCACGCTCGCGAGGCGAACCCGCTCGCGCTCCTGCAGCGACTGCATCATGCTTTGGTTCTGCAGCGCTTCGATGCGCGAGAGTCTGCCGATGCAGCTCTGGTCGAGTTCTACTGCCTTTCGGTCGCCAGGGGCGCTACGCTGGAGGCGTGAGAGCTGACGCAATAGATCTTCCTGGATTTCGCCGATTTGAGCAGCGCTCAGAGTCGCCTGTTGGTTCATGTTGCTGCGGCAAGGTAAGCAAGGGCGGCGCGCCGCGGGTGCGGCAGCCGGAGATGAATCGCTGCGGGCGGGGGGTGCGGCCAAATGATCGCCGTTATAAGCGAGTTTCGGCAGCAGGCAGGAATCACCCAAGGGCCGCCGCGGCGGGTCAGCGAGGTATCAGCTCGTTGAGGGCATGGTCCAGCGTCGCCGCGAGCAGCCCTTCTGCCCGGCCGTGGTTCGCGCTCCAAACCGCCGCGAGTGCCGAGCTGATGGTGTCGTCCACTGCCCGGAAGATGGAGTCCGGCCCGGCGAGAGGGTCTCCTTGCATCAAGAAGCTGAAGGCGCGGGCGCGGCCGCAGTTGGCGATCACGTCGGGGACGATGGTGAAGCGCTCGTCCGCCAGCCGCTGAACCCGTGTATCTCCGAGGGCGGTCTCGCGGAATGGTTGATTGGCGCCGCAGACGATGGTGTCGATCCCCTGCCCGGCCAGCTCCCCGAGCGCGGCTTCATCCAGCGTGCCGGAAGAGGCGGCGCAGACGAAGACCCGGGCGGGGATCTCCCGAACGCGCGTGCGCGCCGCGCCCCGGAGGTACGCCCGGTGCCCCTCCGGCAGCAGCTTGTCTTCGCGCCCGGCGAGCAGCGCTTCTACCTCGGCGGCGCCCAAGCCTTCTGGCGCGAGCAGCGTCTTCTCCCGGTCGCTGATGGCGACGATTTGGGCGCCCGCGCGGGCAAGATACAGGGCGCACGGGCCGCCGACGGCCCCGAACCCTTCCATCACCACGCGCGCGCCGCGAATGGGGCGCCCCTGCAGCTCGAAGGAGCGGATCAGCGACCGGGCGACACCATAGCCGGTGATCAGGTCTGCTACGGCCAATGGCGAGCCGGTCACGCCCAAGGAGCCCTTGACCCTTGTCTGCACACCCTGGTCGAGCGCATGGAAGATTCCCGGCAGAGCCGCCGGGCCGGCCCCGAGGTGCCCTCGTACCACACCCTCCTGCGGGTGGAGGAGCCCGATCTCCGCGCAGCCGGGGATCACCTCGAGAACCTCATCTACATTCAGATCCCCGGCGGTGCCGGAACAGCGGTGCAGTTGGGGAGAGATGGCCTTGAACCAGCGCCGCAGCACCTGTGGCTTGCGCGGATCGGCGGGATCGAAGCAGATGCCGGACTTCGCACCGCCGATCGGGGGACCGGAAAACAGGAACTTC
>JBBSMO010000735.1:0-1508 GCA_038233155.1 Longimicrobiales bacterium | reverse complement strand
TGCGGCCCTCATGCCACGGCGGCTCATGTGCCTAGGCATCTAGTGTTACCTTCTTCATGCCGCTTGCGCGCGCAACGACTAAATGGAAGGCGGCGGGGCTCTGCCAGCGGCTGTAGAGAGCCTCCAACGCGCCCAGCGCTGCGGCAGGCGAGTAGATCTCCCGCGCCCGTTGGCACCCGGCGTTGCCCATCGACATGCGAAAGGATTCATTCTTCAGTAGCCGGTCGATTGCTTCGGCCATCGCTGCCGCGTCGCCAGCGGGAACGAGCAGGCCAGTGAGCGCGTCACGCACGGCATCGGAGGTGGCGCCCACGTCAGTGGCGACGACCGGGTTCCCGGCCGCCATTGCCTCGAGGATCGAGTTGGACAGGCCCTCGCTTACGCTGGAAAGCACGGACACGTCGAAGACATGGTGAAGGTTCGGGACATTGGGCTGCCGGCCAGTGAAGATGACCCGGTCCCGAACGCCGGAGCGGGTCGCAAGCGCCTCGAGATCCCGGCGGCACGGGCCCTCGCCCACCAGCACCAGGTGCGCGCTAGGCAAACCCGCCGAGAGGTTCGCGAACGCTTCGATAAGGGTCGAGTGATCTTTGACCGGCGTCAGGTTGGCTACGATGCCGACGATAGGAACGCCGTCGGGAATCTTCAGCTCGAGCATGAGTTGGCGGCGTTCGGCGGGCTTCGGCGCGGCAAAAGCTGCATCGCCGACGAAATTCGGAACGACCACCACCCGCATGGGCGGTACAGCCTCCCCGCTGGTCAGAAGCCAGCCAACGCCGCGAGAATTTGCGAGGACCACATGGGCGAAGCGGTAGCTCTGCCGGTTCGCAGCATTCAGTCCCGGGTGCTGCTTATCGTACCACCACCTGCGGCTGGCGATTACCCCCGGAGTTCCGGCAAGCCGCGCCCAAGGGACGCCGAAGATGTTGCTGTACCGGTCGTGAGCGTGGAAGACGTCTATCTTCCGCTCGCGCAGAAATTTCGCAAGCTGCCAGCCCTGGCGTACCGTTGCGGGCGCGTACAGAGAAGAAATGGGGAACTCGTATATCGGGATTCCCGCGGCCGCGTACCGCGCGGCGAGCGGCCCGTCGTTGCGCAGACAAATAACCCCGAGGTCGTATTTCTTGGGGTCCAGCCGTTCGGCGGTGCGAACAGCGTTCATCTCCGTGCCGCCCACGTGCATGCTGTCGATGCAGAACATGACGCGCAGGCGGCTGCTTGGTGTCTTCTGCAAGGGCAGGGAAGAGCGTGGAAGACGAGATGCGGGCTTGCGCCCGGCGTTGCGCGCCGCTCCTTACAGGCTGCCGCGCTTCAAAATCATCACCGGCACCGTGCGCGCCATAATGCGCAGATCCTCGAGGGTAGATTGCCGCTGGATGTACTCGAGATCGTACGTCACCTTGCTGCGCACGTCCTCGATCGAGCTGTCGTAGTTCTGGTTCACCTGCGCCCACCCAGTGATCCCGGGGAGCACGCGCTGGCGCACCGGGTAGCGCTCGATCTGCTCG
>JBBSMO010000734.1:0-1510 GCA_038233155.1 Longimicrobiales bacterium | reverse complement strand
TCCGGTGACTCGCCGCGGGGACCTGGCATCCGGGCGGGGCTGAAGCAGCTCGGGGAACTGCGCGCGGCGGTGTCGCTCCCGCTGCTTACCGATGTTCACGAAGCAGCGCAGTGCGAACCGGCAGCCGAGGTCGTCGATTACCTTCAGATCCCCGCCTTCCTCTGCCGCCAGACGGATCTGCTGCTGGCCGCCGGTGCCACGGGGCTTCCCGTGAATATCAAGAAGGGGCAGTGGATGGCGCCCGAAGAAATGTGCGGCGCGGTTGCCAAAGCGCGGTCCGCTGGCGCCGCCGGAGTAGCGCTCACCGAGCGCGGAACCTTCTTCGGGTACGGCAACCTGGTCGTCGACATGCGCTCGTTCACCACCTTGCCGGAGTTGTGCGGAGCACCTGCCGTGTTCGATGGCACCCATTCCGTTCAGCGGCCGGGGCAAGGCGCACCGGTTGCGGGGCACGAAGGCGGCGCCACCAGCGGCGGCGATCCGCACTTCGTGCCGCCACTCGTCAAAGCTGCGGCCGCGGCCGGGGCGGGCGGGTTGTTTCTCGAGGTGCACCCGGAACCCCGCCGTGCGCCTTCGGACGCGAGTAGCATGCTTCCGCTTGCCCAGCTCGAAGCACTGCTGCGCGAGGTGCTCGCGATCCGTGCCGCGGTAGGAATGAACCCGACTCCGGCGGCGGCATGAGTGGCTTGCCGGCCGAAGCCGCCCGTCGGATCCGGCTGCTCGTGCTGGATGTGGACGGCGTCCTCACCGACGGCGGCCTCTACCTCGGCCGCACGGATGCCGGCGACCGCATCGAGATGAAGCGCTTCCACGTTCAGGATGGCCTCGCCGTACGGCTGCTGCGGGAAGCGGGTGTGGATGTCGCGATTGTTACCGGCCGCCAGTCGGACGCCGTCCGCCTCCGGGCCGAGGAGCTCGAGATCACCGAGTGCCACCAGAATGCCGGCGTGGACAAACTCCCTGTGGTCGAGGAGCTCGTCGAGCGGCTGGCGCTCGAATGGGGCGAAGTCGCCTTCTTGGGTGATGACTTGGCGGATCTGGCCGTGCTCGAGCGGGTGGGGCTCCCCGCCGCCGTTGCCAACGCTGTTCCCGCGGTTCGGGCCGTTGCGCATTGGGTTGGAAACCGCGAAGGCGGCAATGCGGCGGTGCGCGAGTTCGCTACCGCTCTCATCGGTGCACGCGGCAGCGCCGGCGAAACTGCCGATGCTCTGTTGCAGGCGAGGACGGGCGCATGACCGGCACAGCCACAGCGCACGAGCCCGGTGCGCCTCCCGCCGCCGCGGACCCGGCTCTCGCAGCCGGGCAGCGGGTGCTGCGACTGGAAGCACAGGCAATCGGCGCTTTGGCGGACCGGCTCGGTCCCTCCTTTTCAGCAGCGGTGAGGTTGCTTGCGAATTCCACCGGCCGCGTTATCGTCGCCGGTGTTGGCAAGTCGGGCATCATCGCGCGCAAGATTGCCGCGACCTTGACCTCGACGGGCACTCCCGCGGTCTTTCTGCACCCGGTCGAG
>JBBSMO010000733.1:0-1522 GCA_038233155.1 Longimicrobiales bacterium | reverse complement strand
CTGCGGCGGCCCGCCTGACGGAGAGCCGTTGCGCTTCACCGTTCCGCCAGGGAGCGGGCTCGGCGCGGTGACGGATACGCTCGAGACGCGCCGCATCATTGAACGCCCCTTCTTCTTCCGCCTCTACGCCCGCTACAAGGACGCCTCCACCTCGCTCAAACCCGGCGTCTAAGAGATGCCCCGCAACAGCGAGTGGGACGCCGTCATAGACAAGCTGGTTTCGGGAGATGTGATCCGGCTACAGGTCGCCATCCCCGAAGGATGGTCGCTGGATCAGATCGCCGCGAGGCTAGCAGCGGCAACGGACACCCCGTTAGATTCGGTGGCGAGCACTCTCGAAGACACGGCCCTGGTGTCTAGGGCGCAGGTGCCCGGCCCTACGCTCGAGGGGTACATCTACCCGGCTACCTACAGCTTTCCTGCCGGAACGCCGCTGCCGGAGATGGTCGTCCGCATGACCCGGCGCTACCGCAGCGCGTGGACCGACTCGATGCGGGCGCGGGCGGACTCGATCGGCATGACCGAACGCGAGGTCACCACGCTGGCATCCATCGTCGAGCGGGAAGCCAAGGTCTGGGAGGAGCGAGGCAAGATCGCGGCTGTGTACCGCAACCGGTTGCGCATCGGGATGCCCCTGCAGGCGGACCCGACGGTGCAGTACGCCCGCGGCCGGCACGAGGGACGTTTGCTCTACTCGCACATCGATGAGGTTCGGGACAACCCGTACAACACCTACACCCACCGGGGGCTGCCGCCCGGGCCGATCGCTTCACCCAGCGCGGGTGCGATCCGGGCAGTGCTCTTCCCGGATACTACGGGCGCGCTCTACTTCGTCGCGCGGCCGGACGGAACGCACGTCTTCACCCGCACCCTAGCGGAACACAACCGGGCCAAGCGCCGCTCGCAACTAGAGCGCGCGGACCCCAGCGGCAACTGAGCGCGCTGGAATCGCTGGCGAGGCGCCTGCGGCTGATTGTCATCACCCCGGAACCGGCGGGGCGGGAAGCAGAAGTGCACCGGCGGTTGCGGGCGGCGCTTTCCGCTGGCGCACCAGCGATTCAACTGCGTTCGAAGCTTCTGGGCGGCGCCCGCCTCGCCAGCTTCGCGGCCCGCCTCGCCAGTGAAGCGCGGCGCGCGGGTGCCCTCTTCTTCATTAACGACGATGTGCGGCTAGCGCTCGAGCTTGGCGCGGACGGGGTACACTTGGGCGACGCAGACATGCCGCTCGCGAAGGCCCGGGAGCTGGCTCCGTCACCCTTCATCATCGGCAGCTCGGCCTCCACTGTCCCCGATGCCGTAGCGGCCGCCGCCGCGGGCGCCGATTACATCGGCGCGGGCCCGGTTTTCGGCACCGCGAGCAAACCCGACGCGGGCGAGGCCATCGGCACTGGCCGCATCACTGCAATCGCAGCCGCGGTGCAGCGCCCCGTCGTCGGCATCGGCGGCATCACAGCACACAATGCCAGCCGCGTCATCACGGCGGGCGGGGCGGGCGTCGCGGTCATTAGCGCGGTGATGAACG
>JBBSMO010000732.1:0-1525 GCA_038233155.1 Longimicrobiales bacterium | reverse complement strand
GCCTGCACGGGCGGGGGCAGAGTGTTTGGCTGGATTATATCCGTCGTGATATGCTGCGGAGCGGAGAGCTGGCGGACAAAATCGTCGAGTGGGGGCTGCGCGGGGTGACATCGAACCCGACGATCTTCGAAAAGGCGATTGGCGGGAGCGATGACTACGACGAAGCGTTCGAGGAATTGGCGAGCGAGGAGCTGACGCCGGACGAGGCTTTCGAACGCATAGCGGTGGCCGACATCCAGGCGGCGGCCGATCTGTTCCGGGGCATTTATGACGAGAGCGGCGGCACCGACGGTTTTGTCTCGCTGGAAGTTTCTCCCGAGCTGGCGCGGGAGCCGGAGCGCACCATCCATGCGGCGCACCGGCTGTGGAGGGCGACAAACCGGCCGAATGTGATGATCAAGGTACCGGGCACCGCCGACTGCCTTCCCGCCATCGAGCAGTTGCTCTTCGACGGGCTCAACATCAACGTCACGCTGCTGTTTTCGCGCGAGGGATACGGGCGGGTGGTCGATGCATACCTGCGCGGCATTCAACGGCGAACCGATGCGGGCGAACCGGTGGACCAAATATCTTCGGTTGCATCGTTCTTCATCTCGCGTGTCGATTCAGCGGTGGACGAGCGGCTGCACCAGGTCATCGAAGCAACGGATGACGAGGGAATCAAGGCGCGTGCGCGCTCGCTGCTCGGCCGCGCCGGCATTGCCAACGCCAAGCTGGCCTATCAGCACTTCGATGAGGTTTTCGGCGGCGAGCGGTTCGAATCCCTGCGCGAGGCGGGGGCACAGGTGCAGCGGCCGCTCTGGGCGAGCACCTCTACCAAGGACCCGAGCTACCGAGACGTCATGTACGTCGAGGAGCTGATCGGGCCGCAGACGGTGAACACCATGCCGCTCGAGACGCTCGAGGCGTATGCCGATCATGGTCTCGTCCGCCGCTCGGTGGATGAGCGGGTGGATGAGGCGCGGGCCGCCCTTGCCGGGTTGAAAGAGCTCGGCATCGACCTGGACGACATCACCGACCGGCTGCAGGAGGAAGGGGTTGAGAAGTTCGCCAAGTCATACCGGTCGCTTCTGGAAACGGTGGGGCAGGAGCTGTCCCGCACCGGCGCCAGCTCGTGAGCGGGGCCGGGACGCTTCCGCGGGGGGGTTGCTGATGCAGCTTGCGATGATCGGGCTCGGAAAGATGGGCGCCAACATGACCGAGCGCTTGCTGCGCGACGGCCATGAGGTAGTGGTCTTCGACCTGGACGAGGAGTTGACGCGCCGCACGGGCGAGGCAGAGGGCGCCACCGCCGCTACCTCGTTGGAAGAGGCGGCCAGCCAGCTCGCTGCACCGCGGGTGATCTGGGTGATGGTGCCCGCCGGCGACCCGACTGAAAGCACACTGTTCGCGCTCGCAGAGCGGCTCGAGGCGGGGGATGTGTTGATCGACGGCGGCAACTCGAACTTTCACGACACGTTGCGGCGCGGGCAACATCTCGCGGAGCGCGGCATTCACCTGGTGGATGCCGGAACGAGCGGAGGAG
>JBBSMO010000731.1:0-1526 GCA_038233155.1 Longimicrobiales bacterium | reverse complement strand
TCGGGTCCACGGACCAAGAGACTCTCCGCGTCGTCGAGGGCGAGTACAGCGGCCTGCTCGTGCCTGGAACCGTCGCCGCACTCCAGCGAGAAGGTACAGGCGGTTTTCTCCTTGCGCTGTCCGCCGCCACCGCCCGAACGCGCTACGTCATTGACCCACGCTCCCCAATTTTCCAGCAGCCCTTGCCAGCGGTTAAGAAGAGCTTCGAGGTTCTGGCTGACATCTTCCGCGAGGTGTCGCCGGTGGTCGCGGGTGTAGTTCCATCGCCCAACGATTTTACGGACGCGCGCGTAGAAGCCATGGCCGCAGGGTGGGTGGCCTTCAACGAAGGTTATCTCGACACGTCGGGGGGCAAGTTCGACAAATACGCCAAGAAGTTAAACCAGGAGGTCCGACCCGCGGACGCGCAAGGCCCGGAAGCAATCCTGGCGCCATACTTCGTCGCCGAGAGCGACGCTTGGTGGGATGTCAGCCGCCGCCTGTATGCAGCTACGGCTGCCGCCGCGACACGTCTCCCCGTGGTTCCGATCGTCGCCACCGAAAAGCCAGAGGAGATTGCGGGCAGGGCGGCGGACCTCGATGTCGCCCGTCTCGGAGTCTGGGCGTCGGGCCTGGACGAACTGAAAGCCTCCGTTCCTTCACTGCTCGCGTACGCTGAAAACATTCGTGCCGTGTCTGCTCAGCGGAAGAAGATCTTCGCTCTGTACGGAGGATACTTCTCGATCGTCCTCTGCAGTCGTGGGTTGTCCGGATTCAGTCATGGCATCGGCTACGGAGATAACCGCGAGTGGCGGGAATTGCCGCAGTCCGGACCGCCCGCCCCCCGCTATTACCTGCCGTTCGCGCATAGGTACGCGGCGCGCGAACTCGCGCAGCGGCTCTACGGCATCGACCCAGATTTGGTCCGCTGTGGCTGTCGCGTGTGCAGCGGGCGTCCTCCGCTCTCGCTGACCTACCACGAACTCATGCAGCACAGCGTGCTCTGCAGGAGCTCCGAGGTGCGAAGCCGGCCCGGCGAGGATCTGGCTAGGACAGCGACCCAGTTAGAGCGATCACACGATGCGCTGCTGGCTGCGGCGGAGGACAAGAGCGTCCGGGGGACCCCTGTGGCTCGCCGCATTCAGGACCTGGGCGCGCACCTTTCACGATGGAGCGAATCGCTCGCCGGCCTCTAACTATCTCGGATGGCGCCGCCGGGCGTGCCCGTGCCGGGTGAACGGAATGCCGAGGCACTGGAGGACGGTCGGAGGGCGGGCGCCTGTCAACGGCAGCTTGTCCGACATGCGATGTCGCGCCCGTGCCCGCACCACCCCGCTGTTTGCGGTGTTGCCCAAAGGCAACCAAGATGGCACCACGGCCCTTTGCGATCATGGCCACGGAACACTGTTTCCGCAGGTCAGCCTATGTGGGGCGGGTGGGGCTCGAACCCACGACCGAGGGATTATGAGTCCCCTGCTCTGACCGGCTGAGCTACCGCCCCTTGTAATGCATCATTGCAGGCCAGCGGGGGTGCGCCTCTCCCCCAC
>JBBSMO010000730.1:0-1530 GCA_038233155.1 Longimicrobiales bacterium | reverse complement strand
GTCTCGATCGCCAGCGTCAGCGCGACACCCAGCAGCAGCGCGCGCCGCATGCGAACCCCCCACAACCACAGCCCCGCTCCGACCGGCACGAACAACAGCACGTTCAGGATCGCGTCCGCCAACCCGCGCGAGCCGCACACCAAACAGTGCTCCAGCGGCGAGTACCCCTGCCCTCCTCCCGGCGTGAGCGTCAGGGCCGCAACCGCGAGCACCGCGAGCGGCAACACGCTTCGAGCGACATAGCTGGAATGGCGCATAGATGTGCGAACCAGGAGCGAAGATGGTGACACGGGCGCGGCAGCCCCCTCGTGATCGGCTGTTGCACACAGACAACAGCTCAGCGGACGAAATCGATGCGCGACCCGCACCCAGGAGCAGCGGCACCCGCGGGCGAACCGCGGATCCGGCAAGGATGGAGCCGCGCGCAGACCCGGCAGTCGAACAGGAGGCTCGACAGGCGCGGTGCAGTCCCTCGCGCCGGGATCCCCGCCGCGGCGATCTTGGGTGCGGATTCGCCGTCGCGGCGGCGGGAGCGGTGACGTGGTTTCCCTCGATCGTCTCGGGCCTCGGGGTCGGTCCCGCGCTGGTGCAGCGCGACGAGCTGGAACCCCGCCACATCAGCACCGGCCTCACATCGCCCCTCGGGTTGGGTGTTCTGATCGCGGTGCTGACCTACACCTTCGCCCCGCAGATCGCGAATCTGTTTCGCACGGGCGGGCGCGTGTCCGTGCTCCGCGGCATGGCGCTGGCCTTTCCGATCACCGCGCTCTCCGTAGTGGGCGAATGCCTGTTGCAGCGCGACATGAAGCTTGCGTCGATCAGCGGGATCGAGCTCGCCGCCGATGCCGTCGGATATGGGGTGGTCGGCATCGTGCTGGCGTGGCTCGGCTTCGGCGTGTGGGCACTCGTCGCGGCCGAGGTGACCAAGGCAATTTTCAAGACCGGGCTTTTTTGTCAGGGCGACAATCTCGTCACCGCCCGGTTTCTCGGGCCGGCATCGCTGGGGCGATACAGAGCCGGGCCTACGAGCTGATGGTGGTGCCCTCCAGCGCGCTCGGCACCATTCTGCACAAAAGATCCTGTTCCCTACGTTGTCGCGCGTTCAGAGAGATCCCAAGAGGCTGCGCCTGGCCTACCGGCGGGGGCTGGCGCTGGTCGCCGCGGTGGTGCTGCCGGTCAGCGTGGCCACCGTGGTGCTCGCTCCCGAGATCATCCAGACGCTGCTCGGCGACGGGTGCGAGGGTGCTCTTGCCCGATCCCGAAAGCCCGGCGAACCAGAGCGTAGCTCGCCGGTGCCCGTAGATGCGACACGGATGCTGCTCGAGGCTTCGCGAGCCGAAGGCGTTCGCCGCTTCGTGCACTGCAGCACCATCGGCGTACACGTACGAACCGCGGGTCGACGTCCCGACCGGGTTCCGGTTGACGGCGGACTGGTATCGGTCCGAAGGGTTGATCCCATCCGCGAAGGAGAGGGCGTCCGCTGGCTGATCCGCGGGCGGGCCAGATTTCCGCATCCCCCCGCCTCCCGTG
>JBBSMO010000729.1:0-1538 GCA_038233155.1 Longimicrobiales bacterium | reverse complement strand
AGGCAACATCTCTTGGGCGCGAATGCCCCGCGACTCCGCATATGAGGCAGCGGTGGCGGAGTACAATGCGGCGGCCGAAGAGTACGCGGCGGCGAGAAGGGAACAGTTGAAAGATCTGCGCGCGCCCACCGAGGCGGTGCGCCGCGCCGCGGCGGAGGTGCGGCGGCAGGCCGTGCAAGTTCGGGACAGCACACCGCCGATGTGGCGGCAAGCGTTCGGGGTCGGTGGCACAACGCGTTTCCGGGACATGGGGGAGTCGTCCGCCGCAATGCAGAACCTCTCGGCGGAGATGCGTGCAAAGTCAGCCGAGATGCAGACGTGGTCACAGGAAATGCAGAAACGCTCCGTCGAGATGCGGGAGAAATCGGAGGAGATGCGCCGGGACGTGGAACGGAGGCAAGCGCTCCTGCGCGAGAACCTCCCGGAGGTCGCCCGCAACGGCACGGGCAACGACACCTATGCCTGGCTGCTGCTGGACGCCGCCGGGCGCGTACTTGATAGCGGAACCCGCCCGCTCGTCTGGGAAAACCCATCCCGCCACACCTGGTCTTCGGATCAGGTAAGGGCGGACTTCGCGGCCGCGTACCCCGGTGTGAGCATCGCCAATGTGGGGCTCTCTCGGGGGAGCGCCTCCAACGGCCGCGATCTGAACCTGGCTTGGGCGGTGCTGGAGCCCGGATCACCTAAACCATAACTCTACGGAAGCAGTAGCCGGGACGGGTTCAACCGGGAGCAACAGGGATTTGCCGAGGCACACCCTGTTGCTCCCTGCCCAACGACAGTACATCCCGGCGCCGTGCTGTTCTACATCCCGAAGATTCACGCTGCTTTCCTCGTCCATTCCGGTGCTGACAATGATCCGCTCTATCTCTACCTTGACCGCCGCTCTGCTGCTGAGTGCTCCCGCCATTCTCACCGCGCAGGCGACGGATTCCACCACAAAGGCCCACGCCGCCGCGCCGGGCGCGCAGGCGGCATCGCTGCGCGGCAACCTCAGCATCGACGGGCATCTGACGGAAGATGCCTGGGCCGCTGCCACCCCGGTGACCAGCTTCACCCAGCTCGACCCGGAGGAGGGGAAGCCGGCGACGCAGAAGACGGAGGTCCGCTTCCTCTACGACGGGCAGACGCTCTATGTTGGCGCGCGCATGCACGACACCGGCGAGGTAAGCAGCCGGCTCGCGCGGCGCGACGCTTATCTTTCGGACTCGGACTGGTTCCGGCTCTCGCTGGACAGCTACCACGACCACAACTGTCAGCACTAGCACAATGCCAACCGCAAGCCACAGGCGACGATCAAGGACGATACCCCTGATCTTAGCGGACCTCTTTTCTTTGGCAGCCCGTGCTTGCAGCTGCGCCATTTTCTGGGCCTCAGCAGCTTGTTGTTCCTGCTCATAGCTTGCTCGATGGCGCTTGGAGGTATGGACTCGTCTCTGGGCAGCAGCCAGATCGTCAGATCCGGATGGCTTGGTATCGGCCTTCACGAGCGCTTTCCCGGTTCTGGTGGTCCACTGATCAGCCATTTCACTTATATT
>JBBSMO010000728.1:0-1559 GCA_038233155.1 Longimicrobiales bacterium | reverse complement strand
GCTTGCGGGTGGCGCTTGCCGCCGCCTGCTCCCTGACCCACGCAGCGTCCGATGCCCCCACGCGGCTCCATCCAACGTCGCATGTTGCTGCTGCTGGTGCTCTTCGCGCTGCTGCCGTCGCTGCTGCTGCTCGGCATCGGCGGGGCTGCATTCACCGAGGCTCTTTCGCTTTCCGGTTCGGCAGCGGCGTGGGAGCAGGTCGGCTCGAGCGGCAGCGCTCTGATCGATGCAGCCGCCGCTTCAACGGATCCCCGCTTGGCCACGGCGGCAGCGCGCCACCGCCAGGAGCTTTCCACATCGCTCATGCAGGCACGGCGCTGGGAGTACCTGCTCGGGCGCGCGGTGGGTCTCGTGCTGCTGCTCTGGCTCCTGCTCGCAGCCATCGTCGTTGTTGCCGCCATGCGGGCGGCGCGGGCAGCGGCGAGGGCGGTCGCGGAGCCGGTTTCCGAGCTGGCAGGGTGGGCGCGGCTCCTGGCGCGCGACGAGCCGCTGCCTGAGCCGCGCGGTGAAGCAGAGGACCGAATCCGCGAATTCGCCATGCTCCGTGGAGACCTCCGGCAGATGGCCGCCGAGATCGCCGCATCTAGAGAACGAGCGCTAGAAGCCGAGCGGCTGATGACGTGGACATCCATGGCGCGCAGCGTAGCGCACGAGCTTAAGAACCCGCTCACCCCGCTGCGCCTCGCCACGCGTACCTTGGCCGGCGAGCCGCGGCTCTCGGCCGCTGCGGCCGAGGCGCTCGAAGTGCTCGGCAGAGAAACGGATCGTTTGGACGAGCTGGCGCGGGCCTTTGCCCAGTTCGGCCGCCTGCCCGAGGGGCCACCCAGCGAAATCGACCTCCGCGAGTTGTTCGAATACCTGCTCCGGACCCACCTGCCCGGAAACATCCAGAGCCGCTTGGCTGTCGAGCCGGAGATGCCGCTGCTGTGCGGCCACTACGACGCGCTCTCCCGCGCCTTCTCGAACCTGCTGCTCAACGCGGCGGAGGCGATGGGGGAGACCGGCGGAACTCTGCTCGTGCAGGTGAGCCTGCTCCCCGGTAGCCGGGCGGAGGTGCGGGTTCAGGACTCTGGGCCCGGAATCTCGCCCGATCTGCTCCCTCGCATTTGGGAGCCCGACTTCACCACCCGCCCCCGCGGCACGGGCCTGGGCCTCGCCCTCGTGCGGCAGACGGTGCTAGCTCATGGCGGAACGGTTTCGGCACGCAACCTGGCAGCCGGCGGCGCTGAGATCTGCATCGGGCTTCCGCTGGACCGAACTAGTGCGGTGCCCGCGGGTGCCTCGTTCCCGCCGCCGGCTGCTGGCTATCTCACCACGAGAGACGGGGATAGGAGAACGGTGAAGCCCGCGTCTCCGGTCCGCGGCACAGCCTTCTAGGCAGGCGGTGGCTGAGATCCTGGTCGCAGACGACGAGCCCAACATCCGCCGGTTGTTAGGGAGCCTGCTGCGCGCGGAAGGATACCAAGTGCGTGAAGCAAGCGGCGGCGCGGCAGCGGGCGCGAGGGTCCGCGACCGCGAGCCCGACGCCGTCCTGGTCGATGTCTACATGCCCGGCGGGG
>JBBSMO010000727.1:0-1563 GCA_038233155.1 Longimicrobiales bacterium | reverse complement strand
TAGGGCTCGGTACTACGCCGCGCGATGTGAAATACCGCTTCAACTGGAACGCACCGATCGAGGCATCGCCGCACGATCCCAGCGTGCTGTACCATGCCGGCAACGTGCTGCTCCGCTCGGACGACCGCGGCCAGAGCTGGACGCCGATCAGCCCCGACCTGACGAGGAACGACCCCGAGAAGCAGGGCCTGGGCGGCTACCCCTTCACCAATGAGGGAGCCGGCGGCGAGGTGTACAACACCATCTTCTACATTGTCGAGTCGCCGCACACCGCGGGCACCATCTGGGCGGGCACGGACGACGGACTGATCCACATCACCCGCGACGGCGGAGCGAACTGGACCAACGTCACCCCGCGCGGGCTGGCCGAGTCGCAGATCAACGCGATTGAAGTCTCGCCGCATGCCGCGGGTACGGCGTACGCGGCGGTGACGCGCTACAAATTCAACGATTTCACGCCGCTCATCTACAAGACGACAGATTTCGGCCGTAGCTGGAGCAAGATCACCCGTGGCATTCCCGAAGAAGAGTTCGTGCGGGTGGTGCGCGAGGACCCCGTCCGCCCGGATCTGCTCTATGCCGGAACGGAACTAGGCGTGTACATCTCCTTCGATGGCGGGCAGCAGTGGCGGCCGCTGGCTTCCAACCTTCCGGTCGTACCCGTCACCGATCTCGCGGTGAAAGGCGCCGACCTGATCGCCGCCACGCAGGGCCGCTCGTTCTGGATTCTCGACGACCTCACCCCGCTGCGGCAGGCCGATATCCCCCTCCGCACTGCGGAGACGCGGATGTTCCGGCCGCAGCCCGCGATCCGCATGGAGGGCAGCACCGGGAGCGGCCTAGTGGGCAAGAACCCGCCGAACGGGGCCATTCTTTATTATACGCTCGCCGCCGCGCCGGAAGACCCGATCACCCTCGATATAGTGGGTGCGGACGGCGAGCTGGTGCGCTCGTACAGCAGTGCGGAAACGGATTCGGTGATCACACCATCTGGCAACTTTGCCCCGGAACGCCTGCCCGCGAAGCCGGGGCTGAACCGCTTCGTTTGGGATCTGCGCCACGAGGAGATCCCCCGCCTGCCTGGCGTGTTCGTGAACGGTTCGCTGCAGGGCCGCCGGGCGGTGCCGGGCGAGTACCGCGTACGCTTAACGGTTGGCGGCCGGGAGCTGACGGAGCCGTTGATCGTGGTGCCGGACCCACGCTACGAAGCGCCGCTTTCCGCATACGCCGAGCAGGAGCAGATGATCGCACCGCTGGATGCGGCGGTGGCGGAAATGCATCGTTCCGTCATCGAGCTGCAGGCCGTACGCACGCAGATCGAAGCGCTGCTCGGCCGCCCGAACTCGAATACGCCGGAGAACGTCCGGGTTGCAGGCGACAGCCTTGTCAGCCGCATCACGGCGCTGGAAGATCGCCTGATCCAGACGCGGCAGGAGACCTTTCAGGATGTGATCAACTTCCCGAACCAGCTCAATTCGAACCTGTTGTACCTCAAGGAGGCGATCGACTCGGCCGAGCCCTTCCCGACGCAGGGCGCACAGGAACGCCTTACCGATCTGCTGG
>JBBSMO010000726.1:0-1566 GCA_038233155.1 Longimicrobiales bacterium | reverse complement strand
GCCTGAGGCGTAAACAGCCCGGCGCAACTCTCCGGTTTGAGTAGCTGAGCGCCAGCCTCGGTGGTGCAGTCGCGGAGCAGAAAGCCAAGCCACCTCGCCATGTCATGTACGCTAGACCAAACTGACCCGGCCGCCGCGACAGGGTCCACGCTCGCGTTCTCGATGGGCCGCACCTCGCCATCCACCGAATCGTGAGGCGCAGCGACATTCGGCTGCCCCTGCGTCTCCGCCAGCGTCATCAGCGTTTCGTTCATCTCGAGCGGCTGCAGGATGCGCGTGCGGACGAACTCTGCCCACGGGATGCCGCTCGCTGCCGCGACCACTTCGCCCGCGGCGGCGTACATGATGTTTTGGTAGATGAATCCCGAGCGCAACGAGTACGCCGGCTCGACTAGGCGCAGCCGTTCGATGATCTCGCGGCTGGTCGCATCCTGCTCGTACCAGAGGAAATCGGCATTGCCGAGCCCTGCCCGGTGCGTCAGCAGGTCGCGCACAGTGATCTCGCGGGTGAGATACGGGTCCGCAACGCGGAACCACGGGAGATGTTCGATCACGCGGTCGTCCAGCTCCAGCCGCCCCTCGTCCGCCAGCATCATGATCGCGGCGGCCGTCATCGCCTTGGTGGTCGAACCGATAGCGAAGCGGGTGTGCTCGTCCACCGCGCCCGGCTGACCCAGTTCGCGCACCCCGTAGCCGTTCGCGAACACCGTCCGCCCGTCCTTGACGACCGCGATCGCGAGCCCGGGAACGTTCCACGCTCGCACCGCCGCTGCTACATACTCGTCGAACCCCGCCAGGGGGTCGCTATTGCTTCCTGGATTGCGCCCCTGCGCGAGCGCTGGCGCCGTCAACCACAGCGCCGCTGCGAATGCCGGAAGAAGGCGAAGGCGCCTCAACCGGCCGGCGCCGGGAGGCGTGAAGTGGTGACCGTCAGGCTGGAACAGCGTCATGTGAGTATGCGGGTTGAAGTGTCCCCTTTGACATCTCGGAATTATCGATACGCCCCTTTGTCCCATCCGGCCGCCTCCGCCACGCGCCACTTCTCCGCTGCATATGCCCGCTCCAGGGCTCGGTCGGCACGTAGCGCTTCGCGAAAGGCAAGCTTCTCGCACCAAGCCGGTGCAGGCTTCCCGGCCAACCCCGGCACCGCAGTACTCCCAACGTGTTCAATGGCCAAGGCGCGCGAGCCGATCCCGGCACGCAGCTGTTCTGCCTCCGCCGCGAATCGCCCCGGCCACCCCGGATCGTACAACGCCAGTCTTAGAGTAGTGCTCATACTGTGCGCGGGTGAGGCGCACCGGTAGCGAACAGACGCCAAAAGCAGACAATCGATGGCTTCCATGTGGACTGCGGAGACGGAGCGTGTTGCAATGGCTCAGACACCACGGTCGCCGTCTACCATGCTACGAATTCTCGAGTCGATCAGCGTTTCTCTTCCATCAGCCCCACTAGATTGCCGTCGGGATCGCGGACGAAAGACGCCCATAGTTCATGATCTTCCATTTGAGCGACCAACGCAGGGCTCCGCTCGCTTTCCGCTCCGCGCGAGACAATTGCCTGGTGAGT
>JBBSMO010000725.1:0-1572 GCA_038233155.1 Longimicrobiales bacterium | reverse complement strand
GCGCGGGGCGTCGAACGCTCGTTCCCCGACAACAACGTGTCTCTCGTACTGGATCATGAAAAGGATGCGTGGTCGTTCATGCTCCGCAACATCCGCTCGGGGAAGACGGTGGGCGCGAATCCGGTCGAGGAAGTGCCAGGCATCAACCTCGTGCCCGCGGCTTGGTATACCGATGTAGATGTGGCGTACCGCTTCCGACAGGGGCCGGTGCGGGGGCTCACGATTGCGGTGGGCGGCACTAACATCTTCGACCAGATGCCGCCCGATGCAGACCCAGCCGCATCGTTCTCCGGCAACTTCCGCTACGTCAACAGCGGCCAGACCTCGTACGGGTCGACTGGCGCCTTCTTCTATCTGCGCGGGGTGTGGCGGCGATGAGCGTATCGAGACGCCGCTTCCTGTCCGCCGCCGCGGTGTCGGCGGCGGGCGCTGCGCTCCCCGGGTGGGCACGGGGGCAAACCCTCGATGGGCGGCTGGGGCGGCGCATCCCGCAGCCGCGGGCCCCAGCCGCCACCGAGGCGCGCGACGAAGAGCTCTGGGGCGAAGTGCAGCGCGCCTACGACATCGACCGCAGTCTCGTCAACCTGGACAACGGCGGTGTCAACCCGTCGCCGCGCTTGGTAATGGACGCGCTGCACGATCACTGGCGCTACGGCAATGAAGCCCCCGTCTACACCATGAACCGGGTTCTCTGGCCGCAGGCCGAAGGGGTCCGGCGCCAGCTCGCCCGCGCGCTGGGTGCGGACCCCGAGGAGGTGGCCATCGTCCGGAACACGACGGAAGCCATGCACAACGTCCTGCTCGGCCTGCCGCTGCAGCCGGGGGATGAGGTGGTCACCACGACACAGGATTACTGGCGCTTCATCAACGCGTTGAAGCAGCGGGAGGTGCGGGACGGCATCGTGCTGAAGCAAATCCCGATTCCCGTTCCGGCCCGGGACCCGGCGGAAGTCGTCGCGCGTTTCGAGGCGGCGGTTACGCCCCGCACCCGCGTACTGCTGCTCTGTCACATCATCAACCTGACGGGGCAGATCCTGCCGGTCCGCGATGTCGCGGCCATGGGGCGCCGCCACGGGCTCACCGTTCTGGTGGACGGCGCCCACTCGTTCGCTCACTGGCCCTTCGACGTCCAAGATCTCGGCGCCGACGCGTACGGCACCAGCCTCCACAAGTGGCTGGGCGCTCCGCACGGAACCGGAATGCTCTGGGTGCGACGCGAGCGCATCCCGGATTTTTGGCCGCTCTTCCCCGCGCCCCTCGAGCTGGCGGGCGACATCCGCAAGTTCGAATCGCTGGGGACACGTCCCGCGGCACCCGTGCTCGCGATCGCGGAAGCATTGACGTTCTGGCACTCGATCGGTGCGGAGCGGAAGGAGGCACGGCTGCGCTATCTCCGCGACCGTTGGGCGGAACCGCTCGCCACAGACGAGCGGTTCCGGTTCCTTACCGCGTTCGACCCGGCCTTCTCCTGTGCGCTGGCGACGGTAGATGTCGGGGGTATGAAACCTGTGGACGTCCAGACACGGCTGTGGGAAGAGAACCGCATTCTGGTGCGGGCTATCCACCACCCAG
>JBBSMO010000724.1:0-1579 GCA_038233155.1 Longimicrobiales bacterium | reverse complement strand
TCGGAGGCATAGTTCCAGAAGCGGGTACCGCCTAACGCCGGGCCTAGGGTGGTGTCATGAATGGCGATGATGCCTTTGTACCCGGCAGACTCATCATGGCAGAAGACGACCTGCTCGTGGTTATGCTCATTGATCAGGTCGAACATGCCCGGGTGCTCCTGTGAGGACGGGTATTGCGATTCGATGGATGGCTTGGGATCTGTGCCCAGCACAGCGGCGGATGATGGCAAGGTGACTCTCCTATAGGTTAGCGGTACAGCTCGCGGGCGATAACCACCCGCTGGATTTCGCTCGTACCTTCGTATATCTCCGTGACCTTGGCGTCGCGGAACAGCTTCTCGACCGGGTATTCCTTGATGTAGCCGTACCCGCCGAACACCTGCACGGCCTCTGTAGTGACGTACATCGACATCTCCGAGGCGAACAGCTTCGCCATGGCCGCGAGCCGGGTGACCGCTTCTCCGGCGTCCCTGGCCGCGGCGGCTCGGAGCATTAGCGCTCGGGCCGCTTCAACGCGGGTCGCCATGTTCGCCAGCTTGAACTGCATCCCTTCAAACTCGCGAATTGCGCGGCCGAACTGCCGCCGTTCCGCCGCATAGGCGAGAGAATGATCGAGCGCGGCCTGCGCGACTCCGATCGCGAGCGCCGCGATCCCGAGCCGCCCGCCGTCCAGACCTTGCAGGGCGTAGATGAAGCCGTCACCCGGGTCGCCGAGCAACTGGTCATCCGGCACGAACAAATTCTCGAAGGCGACGGACACCGTCTCGGAGGCGCGCTGCCCCATTTTGTCTTCTTTCTTGCCGACGATGTAGCCCTCCGCATCCGTCGGGACGATGAAGGCGCCGATGCCGCGCGCGCCGCGGCGGTCACCGGCTTGGTCGGTGCGCAGCATAGAGATGATCACATCGCCCGCACCGCCATTCGTGATCCATGCCTTGGTGCCGTTGAGCACCCACCCGCCATCCGCGCGGGTTGCTTGGGCCGCGAGCGAGGCGGCATCTGAGCCGGAGTTCGCCTCGGAGAGAGCAAACCCGCCGAGCAGTTCGCCGCGCGCCATCGGCTTCAGCCAGCGCTCCTTCTGCGCCGCCGATCCGTGCTGCAAGATCATCTGCGTGGGGAGCGAGTTGTGCACGCCCATCGCCACTGCGACCGAGGCATCTCCCCAAGCGATCTGCTCGAGCGCCGTCAGGTAGGTGACGGTGTCCATCGCCAGCCCGTCCCACTCTTCGGGGAGCAGCATCCCCAGAAAGCCGAGTTCGCCTAGCTGGTCGATAACACCGCGGGGCAGACTCGCATCGCGGTCCCATTCCTCAGCGTGCGGGCGCAACTGCTCCGCGGCGAACTGCCGCGCGAGGTCGCGGACCTGCTGCTGTTCTGCGGTCAGCACCACAGTACGAAGTGCGGAGTGCTAAGTGCCATGGATTCCGGCCTTCGCCGGAAGACGACAAGGGCGAGTCCCCGGTGTACCGCGTACTGCGTACTGCAGACTCCGTAATTGTCAGTAGTCATAAAACCCCTCGCCTGTTTTCCGCCCCAGCTTGCCGGCGGCTACGTAGTTGCGTAGCAGCGGGCAGGGCCG
>JBBSMO010000723.1:0-1579 GCA_038233155.1 Longimicrobiales bacterium | reverse complement strand
CGCTTTCCGCCCTGCCGCGAGCAGATCGCGCACGCGATCCGCGCCATCTAGGGCATCCGACGCCCGACGCGCACGCAGCACGTCAGGTCGGACCACGACGGCCACCGGGAGCCCGTGTCTGGTGATCGTGATCTCCTCGCCGCTGCCCACCCGGGCAAGCAAATCGGGCATCGCAGCCCGCGCTTCGCTGACAGTCATAGACCGCATGGGGCAAGAGTACGCTGCAGTACGTAGACGTACGGAACGGAGACGGGTCGGCCGAAACGGTTGCCACGTGCCGGGCAAGCTCCTCGAGCGACAAGATGGCTGCAGCCGCGTACGCGTGCTGACCACCTTCGACTCGTAGGGATTCCATGCCCGATCCGCTCCCGCCGAACGTGCCGAGAGATCGGCCTCGGCGATTGTTCAGCCGCTTGTACGCCCGGGTCAGCGTACGGATGGAAGACGGGGGGATGAGCGAGCTGCGCGGGGAGCTGCTCGCCGGACTATCCGGGGAGGTGGTCGAAGTGGGCGCTGGGAACGGCATGAACTTTGCCCACTACCCGCAGACCGTCGCGAGCGTGGTGGCCGTGGAACCAGAGCCCTACCTTCGCGCTCTCGCCACCCAATCGGCTGCCGAGGCGCCGGGGCAGGTGACGGTGCTGCCCGGAACCGCCGACCGGCTCCCGCTGCCTGACCACAGCGTCGACGCCGCCGTGCTGTGCCTGGTGATGTGCTCGCTGGATGACCGACAGGCGGCGCTCGCAGAACTTCGGCGGGTGCTTCGCCCGGGCGGGATCCTCCGGATTTTCGAGCACACGATCGCGGACACGCCGGGGCTGCGAGCGGTACAGCGGGTGGCCGACGCAACGGTCTGGCCGCTGCTGGCCGGCGGCTGCCACACCGCCACGGACCCGATCGCCGCGATCACCGCAGCCGGTTTCGAGATGATCAACCTCCGGCGCCTGCGGTTCCCGGAGACCCGCTTCTCCCAGCCCTCCACGCCGCACGTGCTCGGGACGGCACGCACGCCCGCGTAGGAAACGGATCTAGCGGCCGAGCGAGCGTCCGAGTCGCTGCGCCACCTGACACCTGCGTCGGCACGCTCCTCGAGCCCGAGCATCCGTCCGTCCCGAGGTGGTCTCAGCTCACCGCCTTCTTCACGAGCGCGCCGATCGTTGCCTCGTCGGCGGCGGTCAACTCCGTCAGACCGAAGGCGGTCGGCCGCATGGTGCCTTCGTCGAGGTTCGCCGTGTCGTTGAAGCCGAACGTCGCGTACCTCGTGTTGAACTTCTCCGCGCTTTGGAAGAAGCAGACCACCTTGCCGTCCTTGGCATACGCGGGCATCCCGTACCAGAGTTTCGGCGAGAGGGCTGGCGCGCTGGATTTGATGACGGCATGGAGCCGCTCGGCCATGGCGCCTGGGTGAGCCGATGCTCGGTGTCGCGACGACGCTGAGCGCGGGAGCGGGGTCGGCACGCACCGGTCGTGACGCAACGCGAGGACGGCGCCATCGGGGTCGGTGATGGTGGCGAACAGCGTACGTTCGCGGGTCAGATGGTGGGGCGGCTGACCGGGATCGAACCGGCGAGATCGGCCT
>JBBSMO010000722.1:0-1581 GCA_038233155.1 Longimicrobiales bacterium | reverse complement strand
TGGCACGGCGGTACTCAGATGATCCTGGCAGTCGCGAGGGCGGCGGTGATCTGGGGTGGTTCAAGCCGGGCCGCATGGTACCCGAGTTCGAACGGGTTGCCTTCGCGCTCCGTCCCGGTCAAACCAGCGGCATAGTGGAAAGCGATTTCGGCTTTCACATCATCCGCGTCGAAAAGGTACGTGGCGCGGAACGGCAGGCGCGGCACATCCTCTTCACCCCCGAAATCAGTGATGCGGACCGCGAGCGGGCCAAGGAACGCGCGGATTCGGTTGCCATCGCCGCGCGTGCCGGAATGGATTTCGCCGCGCTCGCCCGGCGCTACAAGGGTGCCGACGACCGCGATCTGCTCGAGCGAATCCCGCTGGACCGCCTGCCGCCGGCATACTCGACCGCCATGGACAGCATTGCCGTTGGCGATGTAGCCGGCCCGTTCATGGTAGAGGAGGGCGGCCGCACCCAGTGGATGATCACGAAGCTCAATGCGCGCCAGGAGGCGGGGGATTACGTACTCGGCGATGTTCGCGAGCAGGTCCAACAGCGCCTCGAACAGCAGAAGATGGTCGAGCAGCTCGTACGCGAGCTTCGTGACCAAGTCTACGTTCGGGTGATGCTCTGAGCCAACGCAGGCCGCGGCCACGCATAGCGATCACTCTTGGTGACCCACGGGGGATCGGTCCTGAGGTAACTGCGAAGGCGCTGGCGGACCCGGCGATCGCCGCCCTCGGGGATTTTCTGATCGTTGGGCCCGCAGGCTTCGCGGGAGCCGGGGCGGATGTCAGCACGGGGGCGTGGTCACCCGGCGATGGCACGGCGGTGGCGGGCCGCATGGCGGGCGACGCGGTCGCGGAGGCAGCGCGCCTGGCGCTCTCCGGAGATGTGGATGCGATCGTCACCGCTCCTCTGGATAAAGCCGCTCTCCGCGACGGTGGGTGGCATCACCCCGGCCACACCGAGATGCTGCGCGACCTGACCGGCGTCCCCGCCGTCGCGATGATGCTGGCGGCGGAGAAGACGGCGGGCGGCGGGCCGTTGCGTGTGGTGCTCGCCACTACACACATCGCGTTGCGAGATGTGCCGACGGCGCTCACGCCGGAGCTGATAGTGGGGCAAGCAAAGCTCGCGCAGAGCGCCCTCGAGCAGTGGTGGCAGCTTCCCGATCCTCGACTTGGAATCTGCGCGGTAAATCCCCACGCATCTGATGGCGGGCTGTTCGGCGATGAGGAACGAACTATCCTACAGCCTGCACTCGATGCGTTGCGCCGGTGCGGCATCCGCGCGAGCGGACCCATTCCGGCGGATACGGTCTTCATCCGCGCCATCCGCGGCGAGTTCGATGCCGTCATTGCGCCCTACCATGACGTGGGAATGGCGGCTTTCAAGACCGCCGCTTTTGGCGCGGGGGTCAACGTGACGCTCGGACTTCCCTTTCCCCGCACCTCTCCGGACCACGGTACCGCGATGGACATTGCCGGCCGCGGCGTTGCTAGTGCCGAATCCATGAAGGCGGCCATCCGGCTGGCTGCGCGGCTCGTCAGTCATTTTGACAAGCACCCGCCGGCCGACTAAGTTTCGCCCTCTGC
>JBBSMO010000721.1:0-1581 GCA_038233155.1 Longimicrobiales bacterium | reverse complement strand
CGCCGATGACCTTCATGCACGAAGGCAAGCAGTACCTGGTTACGGCCATAGGCGGTGGCGGCGTAACCGGTTCGCTGGTCGCGCTGCGGCTGCCTTAGTAACGCCAGCAGCGGTTCGATTCGTCACCCCGGCATAGGCCGGGGTCCAGCCGTTCGGGGCGATGGATTCCGGCCTCCGCCGGAATGATGGTAGGGACGCGCGGCGGGCGGCTAAAGATTTCATCAACACGCTTATCGCTGATCATTGCAACCAGAGGAGAATCTCGATGTCCCGCTGCTACCCAGTGTGTTCGCCGCTCGTACGGGCTGCTGCACTCGTGGCGCTGTGCGCCGCGAGTCTGGCAGCCCAGCAAAACCCATACACTGTCGCCGATTCCGCCTGGGGCAATTTGCCCGGCGAGCGCGAGTACGGCGCCGCCAGCGCGATCTACCCCGCGCCCGACGGGCAGAGCGTCTGGGTAGCCGAGCGCTGCGGCGCGAACACGTGCAAGGGCTCGGACGCCGATCCCATCCTCCGGTTCGACTTGGAAGGAAAGCTACTGACCAGCTTCGGCGCGGGGCTGTTCGTCTGGCCGCACGGAATGCACGTGGACCAGCGCGGCAATGTCTGGGTCACCGATGCGGTCGGCTACGGGGTCGATCCGGCGGGTGCCGGCCATGTCGTCTACAAGTTCAGCCCCCAAGGCGAGCTGTTGATGACGCTCGGCCAGAAGGGCGTCGCGGGAGACGGGCCAGATCAGTTCAACAAACCCTCAGATGTGTTGGTCGCACCGGACGGGTCGATCTTCGTGGCGGATGGGCACGACGCCGGCGGCAACAACCGCATTGTCAAGCTGGACAGCCTGGGCCGCTTCATCAAGGCGTGGGGCACGACGGGCGGCGACAGCGTCGAGTTCCGCGACCCGCACGCGCTGGCGATGGACTCGCAGGGCCGGCTCTTCGTTGGCGACCGTGGCAACAGCCGCATTCAGATCTTCGACCAGGAAGGTATGCACCTCGCGACATGGTCGCAGTTCGGGCGCCCGAGCGGGCTCTTCATCGACCGGAATGACATCTTATACGCGGCGGACTCGGAGTCAAACACCGCTCGCAACCCCGGCTGGCGGCGCGGCATCTACCTAGGGAGTGCGCGGGACGGGTGGGTGACCGCGATGATCCCGGACCCTGAGCCGGACCCCGACAACGCAGGCACCAGCGGGGCAGAAGGCGTTGCGGTGGATGCGAGCGGCAACATCTACGGTGCCGAGGTCGGCCCGCGCACGGTGAAGAAGTACATGCGGAGTTCCACCGCGGCGCCGACCCAGCAGATGAGCTTCTTCCTGACCAGCGAAGGGCTGGGCGCGGGAGCCGACCTAGGTGGCCTGGCCGGAGCGGATCGGCATTGCGCCGCCCTCGCCGCCGCGGCGGGGTTCGGAGAGGTGGACTGGCGGGCGTACCTGAGCACATCCGCACCGGGTGACCGGCCGGCCGTCAACGCCCGGGACCGCATCGGAGAGGGGCCGTGGTATAATGCGCGGGGAGAGCTCGCGGCCCGCAGCGTACCCGAGCTGCACGGCCAAAGCAGCAGACTCTCGAAAACCAT
>JBBSMO010000720.1:0-1587 GCA_038233155.1 Longimicrobiales bacterium | reverse complement strand
GTCAACGTCGCGGGGATGCTCCTGGCGCGCACCACAATGAGGCGGCGGGAAATCGCGATCCGGCGCGCGATGGGAGCCGGGTGGAGGCGAATCGGCCGGCAGCTTCTTACGGAAAGCTTGCTCCTCGCGCTGATAGGAGGGGCGGGGGGCGCATTGCTCGCCCTCTGGCTCGGCGAGTTGATCTCCGCCTTTGTCGCTCTGCCCGTTCCCGTCCGGGCAGAGGCGGCTTGGAACGCGCGCCTGCTCGGCTTCGCGCTTCTTCTTTCGCTCGGAACGGGAGTGGGCTTTGGTCTGGCACCGGCGCTGGGTGCATCGCGCCTGGATCTGGTGCCGGCGCTCAAGGAAGCCGCGGCGGGCGGCCGCGGACGAGCGCGCCTGCGGAGCGTACTCGTCGCGGGCCAGGTGGCGATGGCGCTCCTGCTCTTGGTGGCCGCCGGTCTCTTCACCCGCGCGATGCGGGAGGCACTCTCTACCGATGTCGGGTTCGATCCGACCGGGGTGCTCACCGCCCACGTAGATCTTGAGCCGCACGGCTATGAGGCGGAGAGCAGCGGAGCGTTTTACAACGGGCTGCTGGAACGGGTGCGGGCGCTTCCGGGCGTCACCTCCGCCGGCCTCGCCGCCACGGTGCCCCTGGGCGAGATGCGGATGAACTCCTTTGTGAGCCTCCACAGCCCTGAACCTGCTCCAGAAGACCCCGAGACGGCCTTCAACGCCGTCGGCGCAGATTATTTCCGCACCATGCGCATCCCGCTGGTGGCGGGGCGCGCCTTTGCCGCGGCCGATTACGTGGACGAGCCGCGGGTGGCGGTCATCAACGAGGTCTTCGCTCGCCGCATTTTCTCGGGCGAGAACCCGCTCGGAAGGCGCTTCTACAGCTCCGCGGGTGAGGTCGAGGTCGTCGGCGTCGTTCGCGACGGCAAGTACCGCGACCTCCGCGAAGACCCGCAGCCGTACCTGTTCTTGCCGTATGGGCGGAACCCCTGGAGCGCGATGACGCTGCACGTCCGCACCGAAGGAGATCCCTCGCGCCTCTCTCCGCAGCTTCGTGAGATCGTCGGAACGCTCGACCCGGACGTGCCGCTCCTCAACGTGGCGACGCTGGAAGACCTGATCGGCGGCAAGGTCGCTTCGCAGCGGACCGGCGCGGCATTGATCGGTGCGCTCGGCCTTGTCGGGCTTTTGCTCGCGGGGCTCGGACTGTACGGAGTGCTGGCGTACTCCGTCGCCCGAAGGACGCACGAGATCGGTGTGCGGATGGCGCTCGGAGCGGAGACGGGCGAAGTGCTGCGCACGGTCGTGCGGCAGGGAGTTACGCTCGCGCTGGCCGGAATCATTGCCGGCCTGGGAGCGGCTCTGGTGGCGACACGGCTGCTCGAAAGCCTGCTCTTCGGCGTCAGTCCCCTGGACCCACTCACCTTCGCGGTCGTCGTCGTGGTGCTGCTCGCCACCGCGCTGCTCGCCACCTGGGTACCCGCCCGCCGCGCCACGCGGGTGGATCCGATGGTCGCGCTGCGGGCGGAGTAGGCGACGCCAAGTCGTCCGCTCAGGAAGAGGTCGGGTCCAACACCGTGAGATGCTGAAAAT
>JBBSMO010000719.1:0-1605 GCA_038233155.1 Longimicrobiales bacterium | reverse complement strand
GTGTAGATCAGGTTGGGGACCGACTCCAGCTTCTCCCATTGATCTTTGTCGTGGCGGTTCCTGAACCTCCCCGGGTCGGCGCCCTTGCCCGGAGCTTTGACTTCGACAAAGCCGACCAGCGCGTTCCGGACGGTAATCGCGTAGTCGGGGCGCGTCTTCAGCTCGGCGAGCGATGACTCGCCAACCGCCGCGACAGCACCCCGGGGAAAGCCGCAAAGCTCCGCGAGGTCCACCACGAGACGCTCGAGCGGCGCCCGAAGCTGATCTTCGGGTTCCCCGGTCGCCGCAGGATTGGTCAGTTTGGCTTTGGCAGCCGCGCCGAATGCCGCGATGAGCGGTCGAAGTCCCAAGTTCAATCGATGTTCTCCTGTGGCACGCGCTGCGATCGGTAAGTCCGGAATAGATGTCGCACGCGTCGCCCCGCTCTGCTCACCCCTTCGCCCGCAACAATGCCTCGCCCGCTCCCCACAGCGCGAGCATCGCCGCCATGATCCCGGCGATCGCCAGCCACGGCGCACCCGGCCAGTCGATGATCGTCTGTACATGGCGATGCAGAAACCCGATGGTCACGGCGCCCCACCAACTGAGCTGCGATACCAGCAAGGCCAGCATCAGCCGGAACATCAGCAGGTGAGGAACATCCTCACCTTCGGTGAAGCGCCGGACACGCTTGTGCAGGTGGTGGAGCGCGATTCCGTTCACCCCGATGAGCGCTACGAAGAAGAGCTTGATGATCATCAGGTTGTCGATCTCGCCCTTGAGGATGATCAGGGGCACGCCCGCCAGGATCATCCCGCCCCACCCGGCCCAGATGAATTTCTCAGTAACTCCGCTGACCCTGATCGTCTGGGTAAAACGGACCCGGTCCCGCACCCATAGCAGTCCGTAGAGATCGGTGACCAGCACCGACCCGAAACCCAGGATCAGGCTTCCTAGGTGGACGAAAAGAAAGACGAAGAAGAGTGTCGAGTCCATGGCGGCTCGTCAGCGGTGACGGGATGTGAGCGGCGGAACCGGAGCGCCGCTCGGGATGTCGCTCCTACACGGTCTCCCACACCTCCCCGCGCCTCGGAACGCACCAGCGGGTGCCGTGGCGAACGTCGCCCCCGCCGCGACCGGGCAGTGCGAGCAGAAGGGGCGATGGTGGGTCCACTCGTCCACCGGCGGCTTGGCACCATTGGTCATGACGCCGCGCCAGCGTAGCCGGAAGCGGGCGGGCAACCAGCCGCGTGTATCGTCAGTGCGTGTGCGCGTGCACGCATGCCTCGGGCCCCAGCGCGTGACAGTCGCAGTTCGGGTCGCTGCAGGCGCCGTGGCCTTGGTGCATCAACTCTTCGAATTCTTCTTGGAAGCGACGGCCCGCCTCGCCGCGGCCCGCCGGGCTGAGGCGGTAGCGGCCGTCTCCCGTAGCTTCCAAGAGGCCGCCCGAAGCCCGCGCGTCGAGGTCGGCGGCGAGCGCGGACCGAGTGTCCTGGTTCAGGAAGACGGCGAGCTCGGCCGGGCCCGCCGAGTCCGCCAGTCCCTCGCCGCGCATCCAGAACATCACCTGCAGGATTTCGTCGCGGCGGCGGATGGCATCCGCCGGATCAGTGGTCATGATGCGCT
>JBBSMO010000718.1:0-1622 GCA_038233155.1 Longimicrobiales bacterium | reverse complement strand
CTCTACTTCCCCGCGCCTGCTTCCGCCCCCCACGAAGACGAAGACGATGTCGGAACGCCCCCGCAGACGGCGGGCGGTCTCGAGTATCTCGTCGAAGCGGTGCGCGGCTCCCAGGTTCCCCGAGTACATGACCACGAACTCTTCTTCTCTCAGCCCCGTCTCCGCGCGAAAACGATTCCGAACCGGGTCCAGGGGCCGAATCGCGGAGGAAGCGGCCCAATTCCGGATCACCACCGTCCGCTCGGGGCGGGCGCCATACGCGAGCACGGCGTCGCGCATGCAGCTCCCCAGCACGACCACGCGATCGGCACCGCGGAGGGTGCGTCCCGTCAGCCAGCGCGAGAGGCGGCCGATGAGGGAATTCCTCCGAAACAGGCCGTAGCGGATGGCTACATCGGGATACAGATCCATCACTACATGCACGAAATGTTCGCCCCGCCACCGCTTCAACAGCAACCCGAGTGCAGCGAACAGGGGCGGATCAGTAAGCATTACCACCGTATCGACTCGAGCGGCAGAGAATGCGGCGACCGATGCTCCGATGATAAAGGAAAGCTGGTTGAACACTCGCCCCACCAGAGAGTCCTTCGACATCGCCGGCGCCCAGATTCGGCGGACGAGTACGCTGTCTATCACTTCCCGCGACCGAAGCGGAGGTGCAGTGCCCGCGACATACCGGTTTTTGCTCGCGATCACCGAAACCGCGTGACCGCGGGCCGCCAGCTCGCCCGCGATGTCGGTGATGACCTGTGAAACGGCAGAGATATCCGGATGATAGTAGTTGTGGATGAAGCGGATCTGCAGTGCACCGTTCCCGCCCGCTGGCGACGGTCTGCAAAGCGAATCGCTGGGAGGGGGGGGTCGCTTCATCGTGGCAGTCCGCCTCCGGATTTTGCCGCTCTCCCGACGGCTTCGTACACACGCAGCGTCTCGCGTGCCGTGTTCTCCCAAGAAAATCGGGCAGCTCGCTCAACGCCTCGTTGGCTCAGCTGCGAGCGGAGTTCAGAACTCGCGAGAACCCGTCGCAGCGCTTCGGCGATGCTCGACACGGAGGACGGATCGCACAGGATGCCCGCATCACCCACCACTTCCGGAAGGCTCGCCGCGCGCGAAGCAACGACTGGAACACCCGCTTCCATAGCCTCTAAAACCGGGATGCCGAATCCCTCGTACAGAGAGGGGAAAACGAAAGCAGTGGCTCCATCCAGCAACTCGAACAACCGCTGGTCGGATACGTATCCGGTGAACGCAACCGCCGCTTCCAAACCCAGATCTGCGACGGTACGACGCAGGGGCTCTCCCCGGCTCGGCTCGTGCCCCACCAGTACCAGCCGCAGCGGCATCTCTGCCCGCACCTCCGCGAACGCGTGCAAGAGACGCGGGATATTCTTGTGGGGGCTGGAACTGCTCAGGGCCAGGAGGTAGGGATCGACGAGGTCCGGGCGGGTCCCTTCCGTGCGCATCGGCGGAGACCCCGCCGGGCGTGTCTTGGCGGCGCACGGCGTCACGAAAACCTTTCCTGATGGAACTCGCAGGCGGGATACGATCTGCCGGCGGCTCGCTTCACTCAGCGTCAGGATCGCGTCGGCGCGACGAGCCGATCGGGGAACAAAGTAGCTGAG
>JBBSMO010000717.1:0-1623 GCA_038233155.1 Longimicrobiales bacterium | reverse complement strand
CGATCACATGAAAGTCCCAGCCGGCGAAGCGCGCCGCCAGCCAGACGATCTTGTCCAGCCCGTGCCAGGATTGCCCCGGCGTTCCGATGAACACGAGCTGGGGACGCTTGTTGCTGGGGGGAGGCCGCGGAGCGACCGCATCGAAGTCTAGACCATTTCCGATCACTGCGGAAGGTCTAGCATACCGGGCAAAATGGGGCATCCCCGCGAGCTCGTGGCTCACGAAGACCATGCCCGCGCATCTCCGCAGCAACCGGCCGCGGAACAGACGGTTGTAAAGGTAGCGATGTGCCGGCCCGAGTCGGTACTCGCTAAGGTCATTACTGTTCACCTCCAGCATCGTCGGCACGGCCTCAGCCAGCCGCACCAAGGCCGGGTAGGGAATATCGTACCGCTGATACACCAGATCGGGCCGCCAATTTAGCACCTCCCCGGCGAGCCGCTCAGCCTGGGCGAAGCGGTCCGCGATCCCACCGTACGCTCTGCTGCGGAGCTCGACATCCCCCGGGGCGTCGCAGCTAACAATCGGGGAAGCACTGTCCGCGCGGAGAAGAAAGATCCGCACCGCCCGACTGGCCGCCCGCCAGCGCTTCGTCTGCCCCGCCACCTTTTTGAAGACGCCGCTCTTCGGCCCCGCATTCCAGTGCAGCAGATAGGCAATTCTGGTCATCGCCCCATCGAGCGGTACAGTTCGTTTAGCTTCTCCGACTCCGCCTCCCAGTCATAGGTGGTCCGCACGGCCGCCATGCCGTGCCGTCCGATCTCCTCCGTGCCGGCGGGGTTCTCCAGCATTCAGGCGACGGGACGGGCGATGGCACCCAGATCGGGCGGATCGATCAGGATGCCGCAGCAGCAACCCTCCACGATCTCCCGCCAAGAGGGAGAATCCACCGCTATGACCGGGATCCCTGCTGCCATGTACTTGAACAGCCTCACCGGGAGACTTGCCGGAACTCGGGGGTGGGGTAGAGCAGAACCAGCCCCGCGCGGGCGCGGGACCGTAGTGACTCGAGCTCCGCCTCGCTCGAAATCACCTAGCCGACCCCCTCGTGCTCGACGAGTTTCGAGGCTTCCGCACCGGCGGCGGTGATTACCGGAAGACCGCCCGCCGGAGCCGCCGGAAGACTGCAAAATCTGCGAAAGGACGCAGCGGAAGGTAATGCTTTCCGTGGGAGCCGTTGACATGGTCGACGATTCGCCATACGCGAAAGCGAATCTCGTTCCTTTCCGAAGAAACGCTATGACGCCGCCGCCACTGCGACACGTTGCCTGCGACGACGCGAACCGCGTAGCCGAGTTCGCGGAAGGCATCGAGCATCCGGAATGGGCGAACCTGACTTCCCGATGCACCTTCGGGTACGATCGGCAGCGGGTGGTGGAACACGATCGGGAACGTCAAGGTTCAGCGATCAGGTTCTCTCTCTTCCCACCAGCCTTGATAAAAGCGGACGGGGTTCGCACGCTTCCTTTCACAGACGAATGTCCAACCCTGCGCCAGCTCATAAAAGCGCAAACCTCGCACTAAAAACCGGTTCATCAGCGTGAGGAGTCGATTGTCTCTGTACTTCGTTCCCTCCGTCACGACCGCAACTGACTGGAATTATCACTACATGATACCTCTCT
>JBBSMO010000716.1:0-1626 GCA_038233155.1 Longimicrobiales bacterium | reverse complement strand
CGCTGATCCCGCGCAACACGACGATTCCGACCAAAAAGACGGAGACGTTCTCGACGGCGGAGGACAACCAGACCACGGTCGAGATCCATGTGCTGCAGGGCGAGCGCGAGATGGCGGTGTACAACAAGACTATCGGCAAATTCCAGTTGACGGGGATTCCGCCAGCACCGCGGGGCGTGCCGCAGGTCGAGGTGACCTTCGACATCGATGCGAACGGCATCCTGCACGTATCGGCCAAGGACAAGGCGACGGGCAAGGAGCAGAAGATCCGCATCGAAGCGTCGAGCGGCTTGTCGGACCAGGAGATCGAGAAGATGGTCGAGGACGCCGAGCAGCATGCCGGCGAGGACAAGGAGCGGCGCGAGGAGATCGAAGCGCGCAACCGCCTGGACGCGATGACCTACGAGGTCCAGAAGAACATGAAGGAGTGGGAGGACAAGCTGGACCAGAGCGCCAAGGACGACCTGACCGGCGCGCTCGAGCGTGCGCGCAAGGCGCTCAAGGAAGGCAGCACGGACGAGATCCGCTCCGCCAACGAAGCGCTGCAGCAGGCATACAGCGCAGCGGGTGCCCAGATCTACCAGGCGCAACAGGCAGATACTGCCGGGGCGGGCGCGGACGCGGGCTTCAGCGGCGGTGCGGCCGCGGGTGCCGGTTTCGAAGAGGACCAAACCGCCAAGGCAGGCGCCACGGCAGGCGCCGACGATGTGGTCGAGGCGGACTACGAAATTGTCGATGACGAAAAGTAGCGCGGGTGATACGGGTGCAGGGGTGACGCGCCGCATGGCGCCTTGCAGAAGGGGCCGAACCCGGTAGGAGCCTGCGGTCCATTCCTGGCCCCGATTCTGCGGAATCGGGGCCAGTGTCCTCCGGGCGTCTCTGTCCTGGTGGAACCGCCGCCACCGCGGCGCGTATTGCTGAAGCACACCTTGTTGCCGCTCCCAACCCAGTTCCTTGATGCTGGATCCCATACGCGCGAAAGCCAAGCTGATCGCCCTCGCCGCCCTCACCTTCACTGGCGGGGCGCTGTTCGCGTCCGCGCTCGAGCTCACCGCCGGCAGCTACGCGGCCGAGTCGCTTCAGGACGTACCGACCAGCCGCGAAGTACAGCCGGTGGCCGAGCTGAGCCGCGCCTTCGTCAGCATCGCCGAGTCGGTTACGCCTTCGGTCGTCAACATCAGCACGGAGCGAATCATGCCCATGATGCGCAGCCGCGGCGCGCGCGGCGACGCGCCGATGCAGGGAACGGGCACCGGGTTCATGATTCGCGAGGACGGCTACATTATGACCAACAATCATGTAGTCGAGGGGGCCGAACAGATCCGCGTTACGATGGTGGACCGGCGTGTGTTTCCGGCGACTGTGGTCGGGCGCGACCCGACGACTGACGTCGCTATCATCAAGGTGGAAGGAACGGGCTTTCCGACCGCCCGGCTCGGTGCTTCCGAGGACGTTCACGTGGGCGAGTGGGTGCTCGCCATCGGCAACCCGCTCGGGCTCGACTTCAGCGTCACCACCGGCATCGTCAGTGCAAAAGGGCGCGGCCTGCCGATTCTCCGCCAAAGTTTGGCGGGCACCCAGAACGAGGCGCTGACCATCGAGGATTTCATCCAGACGGACGCGGCG
>JBBSMO010000715.1:0-1626 GCA_038233155.1 Longimicrobiales bacterium | reverse complement strand
GATCGCTTCTTACCAGGGCGGCGAGTTGACGGCCGGCGAGTTCGCTGAGTTCGTCCGCACTCTGCCGCCACAGGCGCAGAATGCGTTTCCTACCGCGACCGACGAGCAGGTAGACGGTGTCATCGAGCAGATCGTGCGTCGTGAACTGCTGCTGAACGAAGCACAAGAAATGGGTGTGACGGTCAGTGAAACCGAACAGGATTCAATCCGTACCAACTCGCGCCAGGCCGTACGGCAGTTGGTTCAAGGCGCTGGCTTTGGCTCGCCTGCAGGGGAGCCGGCCCAAAACATTCCGATCGAGGCCCGCGTCAAGACCTTGCTGCAGGGGGCAATTGCCGGTACCGGCCCACTGGTGCCGCTCGGCCCGCTGGGCACCGCACTGCGGGACGCCTACTCGCCCGAAGTCAATCAGGCATCCTTTGGAGATGTGGTGGCGAGAATGGAGGAGATTCGCGCCAGCCAGCCCGCGCCACCGGCGCCAGCGGGCGCGCCGGGTGCAGGAGTGCCGGGGCCGGCCGGTGTTCCGGGAGCTGTCCCGCCGCCGGCCGGACAGCAGCAACCGCCCGTAATGACGCCGCCGGCTGGCCAGCCTTAGCGGACACGCGGAACCCGGCGGGTGCGCCCCGCCTATAACATCGTGTGACAACGAGGGGCGGCCGTCGGTCGCCCCTCACTCGTATGCCCGCTTCGGGCCCGGCAACTACCGACCACTTCCATGCTCTCAAAACTGCTTTCGTATTCCACTGTCTTCGCAATTCTCCTCGCCGCGCCGCTCGTGGCGCAGGAGCCGCCGGATTCCGCCGCGGCACCCGTACCGCTCCCTCCCCCGGCAGCTGCGGGCGGGGAAGAACTCGTAGACCGCGTCGTTGCGGTCGTCGGAGATACGGTGCTGCTGCTTTCCGATGTTCAGGCCGAGCTGCAGCAGATGCAGGCCGCGGGTCAGACCTTGCCGGCAGACGCAGCCGGGCAACAGCGGTTGACCCAGCAATTGATCACCCAGCGGGTAGACCAATTGATCCTGGTCGAGGCGGCGCGCGACGCGGGCATCGAGATCCGCGCCGATGAGATCAACGATCTCGTAGATCAGGACATCAGCCAAGTCGGGCAGCGGTTCGGTTCCGAAGCCGAGTTGCGCACCCAGCTCGCCGCTTCCGGGCTGAGCCTGGAAGAGTATCGCGGGATCTTAGGCGGCCAGTACCGCGACCGCATGCTCACCGAGCGCTTCATCCGCAGCCGCGCACCGAACGGGACGCCGCCGCCGGTTTCCGAGGCGGACATCCAGCAGATGTTCGACGCGCAGCAGGCGGCTCTCGGGGAACGCCCCGCGAACGTCAGCTTCGGGCAGATTACGATCCGCTCTGAGCCGTCGGACTCGGCGGAGGCTGCCGCGAGGCAGCGTGCGGAAAAGGCGCTCGAAGAGCTGCAGGAAGGGGCGGATTTCGAGGTGCTGGCACGGCGGTACTCAGATGATCCTGGCAGTCGCGAGGGCGGCGGTGATCTGGGGTGGTTCAAGCCGGGCCGCATGGTACCCGAGTTCGAACGGGTAGCCTTCGCGCTCCGTCCCGGTCAAACGAGCGGCATAGTGGAAAGCGATTTCGGCTTTCACATCATCCGCGTCGAAAAGGT
>JBBSMO010000714.1:0-1627 GCA_038233155.1 Longimicrobiales bacterium | reverse complement strand
CTCGCCTTTGACGCTTCGGTGCCATTCGGGCTCACCGTGCGGGGCTACAACGCATGGCTGCTGCACGGCGGCGGCCTCGAGCAGATGCGCGGTGTCTTCGCGGACTTCAACATCCTCAACTTTCCGGGCGGCAACACCGGCGCGCAGATGGGCGGTTGGTTCCGGCGCCCGGTGACTTCGGTGGCCGACCTGCGGGGCCTGAAGATGCGCATCCCCGGCCTAGGCGGCGAAGTGATGAGCAGGCTCGGCGTCAGCGTGCAGGTGCTCGCGGGTGGCGACATCTACCCGGCGCTCGAACGCGGCGCCATCGATGCAACCGAGTGGGTGGGGCCGTATGATGATGAAAAGCTCGGCTTCAACGAAGTTGCCCAAAACTACTACTATCCAGGGTGGTGGGAGCCGGGCCCCGCATTAACCTTCTACGTAAATCGCAGCGCGTGGGAGCAATTGCCGCACGCCTACCAGCAGGCTTTCGAAGTCGCTTCCCGCGAAGCGAGCTTGAACATGATGGCGCGGTACGACGCGCTGAACCCGCCTGCTCTCAGGCGTCTGCTCGCCGGTGGGACGCAGCTCCGCCCTTTCCCGCAGGATGTGATGGCGGCCGCGCTGAGCGAATCCACCGCTCTTCTCGAATCGCAGGCCGCTGCAGACCCCGCCTACCGCGCGATCTACACCGAATACACCAAGTGGCGCGGCGACAGCTATCGCTGGTTCAGCACCGCCGATCAGGCGTACGAAAGCTTTGCCTTTCCCCGCCTCGCCGCGCGCGAGTAGCAGGCCCGGCAGTCGCCGGCCCTCATTCGCCCCGCGCTCGGAAAGCGGCGGCCCGCAGCCCCTGCTCGAGGCGAGCCATGGCAGCGCCGTAGCAAGGGAAAAGATTGTAGCCCGCCCCGCCCGGAGATTCGTCGCCCGGCCAGGAGTGACAATACTCCGGCGGGCCGTTCGCGATTTGACCACGGGGGCGCCCCAGCGAGCGAACCGACTTCGTAATCCCAAATCTAAAATCCAGAATTTCAATTCCCTCCTATCCATAGCCGTTGTTCTAGCTCTTCGCGGCGGCTGCGGCTGACTTTAAGCCGGGTACCGTCGCGGAGCCGTACGCCGTAATCGCCGCCGGAGCTGCGGAGCAGGGTTTCGATGGCCTCCAGCCGCACGATGGTGGAACGGTGCACCCGGAAGAACACCGCGGGATCCAAGCGCTCTTCTAGGGTTTGCATCCGCTCGCGCACTAGATAAACTTTGCCGCCAGCGTGCAGCTCCGCATACGGCCCGCTGGCAGTGATATGATTGATGCTGCTGACGGGCACCACCCGCACCTGCCCGCGGGACTCGACAGGGATCCGCTCGAGGTATTCGGGCTGCCCGGTTGTCTCGGGCTGCATTGCGGCCTCGCCGCCGTCTTGCAAAAGCGAGACGAGCCGGCGCGTCATCCGTCCGACTTCTTCGAGTTCGATCAGGCGCCGGGCACGCCGGAAGGCCTGCTCGAAGCGCTCGTCATCAAACGGCTTCACCAGATAATCTACCGCGGCCATTTCAAAGGCCTTCAGCGCGTGCTGGTCGAAGGCGGTGACGAAGATGACGGGGGGCATGCGCTCGGCACCCACAACATCTACGACTTCCAAGCCGG
>JBBSMO010000713.1:0-1629 GCA_038233155.1 Longimicrobiales bacterium | reverse complement strand
GTTGTCCGAAGGCTCGGGCAATGACATCACCGGGGCGGGCACCATCCGCCGCATCCGCAGCGGCGACCGCGGTAACGACGGCAGCACCAGCCGCGCCTTCACGGTGCAAGGCGTCAACATCTTCCCCGAAGTCGTGCTCACGCTGCGCACCTCCGCTTCCGCCGGCACCGACGGCGACGTGCTGATCAACTACAGCGGCGAGTTCATCAGCGACGATCTCGTCACCGGTACGCTGAACGGCGGCGGCTTCAACAACCGGCGAATCCGCATCCGCCGTGACCCCGTGCTCATCCGGTAGGCGGTTCGTGCCGAAGCGAGGGCTGGCTGGTGGCGCCGCGGTCGCCTGGCGAAGTCCCGCCGGTACGGGTTGACAGGCGCTGCAATGCGATACAGATTTCGTAACGCACTCCCCGTACACCGGAAGCGGCCATGTCCAGCCCCGATCCCACCGTTCGCCACGGCGCCGTCACCGGCCGCCGAATGCGCAAACGTGTCCGCAGCGACCACTTCAATCTGACGGCCAGCCGATTGGAGTCGTTGCGGCGCGTTTTCCCGTCGGATGCGGCCATCGCAGAGGCGTTGCAGATCAGCCGTGCCTCGCTTGGCCGCTGGCGGCGCGGCGCCATTCCAGACGCTGCCGCCGAGTCGCGGCTGATCGGCCTGGATGCGGCGGTGTCGCTGCTCGCTACGTACCTGCAGCCGACCACCGTCGCCAAGTGGCTGACAGGCCCTGACCCGTACCTGGGAGACCGGGCGCCGATCGAGCTGATCCGTCGCGGGCAACTGGCCGAAGTGATCGGAGCGGTAGAAGCGGACCGCGCAGGGGTGTTCGCCTGAGCGAACCGAAGGATTCGCCGGTGGCAGACGGAGCGGAGGCGGGACGGACGCTGTGGCGGCGGTTTCCTTGGGACCCGCATGCCGCCGCCGGGCAACCCTTTTCCCCTGCGTACACTCCACCCAGCCACGGCCGCGGCCGCTTCGATCTTCCGAATACGGAGGGCGGGGTGCTGTACCTAGCGGAAACGCCGGAGCACGCTGTCGGAGAGTGGCTCGCCCGCTTTCGAACGGCGGGTGTGGACCAAGCCGACCTTCTACATGCCGGTCGCGGACAGGCGGTGGCCGGCGTCCGGCACTCGCTTGAGACGGACAGCATTGCCAATCTATGCGATTCGGAACTGCTGGCGCGCTTTGGCTTTCCGCCGGATCAGCTCGCCGTGCGGGACCGGCGGCTTACGCAGCCGGTTGCCACCACACTGCACGATGCGGGGTTCTGGGGCTTGCGCTGGTGGAGCGCCTTCGGGGGCGAATGGCACACCGTGGCGCTGTTCAGCGATCGCGTGCCCCCCGGTGCTCTCGAGTGGCAGCAGCCGGAGCCTCTGAATCTCTCCCATCCTGCCCTGGTCACCGCCGCGGAGTGGCTCGCGGTTCCGATCCGCGCTATCCCTGGCACTCCCTGATCGGCGATAGGACCCTGCCCGCTGCTTCTGCTTCTTGGATGCTCGCGTACGAGATCCGGCTACTTGCTTCGATGGACTGCGCGGCGGCGCACTCGTGCCAGTAGAAAAAGTGACCGGTGCGGGTGCTCACCCAACGCGCTAGGGACACGATGTCGGGCGCGGGCATCTCGCG
>JBBSMO010000712.1:0-1635 GCA_038233155.1 Longimicrobiales bacterium | reverse complement strand
GGCGCCGAAACCGGTCTCACCACGACCGACCCCGTCCGCTTCGGCGCGGGGCCGCTGGCGGAGGCAATTCTAGCAGCGCAGGCGGGCAGGCGGGACGTGGCTCGCACGGGGTGACGAACAGCCACACGAGCCGGGGTGGACGGAATGTGCTGAACATCGCGCCCTGGCGCAGCGGGTTCCGGAACTGCCGCGAGCCCCCGTCTGGCATTCTGGAGGAACCTGCGCTGTCATTCTGCGCTGTCGTTCTATGCTGTCATTCTGAAGGAGCCTGCGACTGAAGAATCTCCTGCGGTACGCTCCGAGACTTTCCGTTTCGCAGACCTCTTTCAGCCTTCAGAAGCGTGTTGAGAAGCACCTCGAGGCTCGGGCCGGCCACCGAGGCCCTCACCCCCCGGCCCCCTCTCCCAAGGAGGAAGAGGGGAGAACAGAAGCAAGGAGCCACGCTTTTGGTCCCCTCTACCCTCGTGGGAGAGGGTAGCGCGAAGCGCCGGGTGCGGGGGAGCGGCCGATGCCGCACACAGTTGCGAATACAGCCACCCTCACCAACTGATCGTGCCCTGCTTGCTGGTGTCAATGTCCGCGGTGTCTCCCTCGTCGAACAGGAACTTCTCGGTATTCTCCGTGAGGAACTTGCGCGCTTCCGGGTCGCGCAGGTTGAGACCGTAGTGGTTGATCAGCATGGTCTGCTGCTGAAGCCATTCGCCCCAGCATTGCTGGCAGATGGTGGTGTGGATGCGCTGGCCCAGCTCGCTCTTGAACGGCGGGAACGCCACGGATTCGCCGTCGCGGCCGCAACGGGCGCAGGTGATTTCTGCCATCGGGTGCTCCTTTTGCTATTCGCCGCTCGCGCCTTGCGGGCGACCGGCGGAGTGATCGGTTCGGATAAAGGTCGGCGGCGGGGCCGCACAACCAAAGGTTCGTGCGGTGCGGGCGCGAGCGCAAGAGCCGGCACCCGGCTACCCGCCCGGCATCTGCCGCGGGTGCTGGGTTGAACCCGACCCGCCGTTCCGTCCGGCAGGACGGGCAGTGCCCTGCCGCGGGTTTCATCCCCCCGGCAGATTGCGGGCGGCTGGTAGCTGGCTCCGCGGTCGGCGGCTCACTCGAGCGCCGCGAGCATCCGCCGCGTCGCGGCGCCTGCGTCCGGGTCGTTCATCACCGCGCTAATGACCGCGACGCCCGCCCCGCCCGCCGCGATGACGCGGCTGGCATTGTGTGCTGTGATGCCGCCGATGCCGACGACGGGGAGCTGCACCGCGGCTGCGATTGCAGTGATGCGGCCAGTGCCGATGGCCTCGCCCGCATCGGGTTTGCTCGCGGTGCCGAACACCGGGCCCGCGCCGATGTAATCGGCGCCCGCGGCGGCGGCCGCTACGGCATCGGGAACGGCGGACGCCGAGCTGCCGATGATGAAGGGTGGCGGCACCAGGGCGCGGGCCTTCGCGAGCGGCATGTCTGCGTCGCCCAGGTGTACTCCGTCCGCGCCGATTTCGAGCGCTAGCCGCACATCGTCGTTGATGAAGAAGAGGGCACCCGCGCGCCGTGCTTCACTGGCGAGGCGGGCGGCGAAGCTCGCGAGGCGGGCGCCGCCCAGAAGTTTCGAACGCAGCTGAATCGCCGGCGCGCCGGCCTCGAGCG
>JBBSMO010000711.1:0-1636 GCA_038233155.1 Longimicrobiales bacterium | reverse complement strand
CCAGGGGCCTTAGCTCAGCTGGGAGAGCGCCTGCTTTGCAAGCAGGAGGTGACCGGTTCGATCCCGGTAGGCTCCACTTCCGGAAACCCGCTGAACAGGCGGGTTTTCGCGTGTCGGCTTTCCCCGCACACGCGCGCGGGGCTAACCCGGCGGGTCAGGAACTGGCGTTCTCACGCTGCCTACCAGAGCAGTTCGCGCTGACGCGGATGCGTGCCCGCGCGCGGCGGGTAACGGCAATTCCGCATCGCCACCCTGCTCGCTGCTACGATCGCTGACGCAGCGAGCTTGCGGGCTTGCCCGCGGCGCGCTATTCATTCCATGACCCGCCGCGGCACCAACCGTTGGCGCACAGCCGCCGCTACCGCAACAGGAGGGGGGATGGGCCTTCTCGCCAACTTTCTCGGCCAGGGCACCGACCGCGACCATTGGTACGTGCGCGCAGATCTGCTGGACGAGCTTTCGGAGATCGCGCGCAAGCATTGGCTGCGTGAATGGCGGGCCCTCCCTGACGTGATCGAACAGCCCAGGCTCGGCCTGCCCGCCTCGCGGCGCGGCGCCGGCCCTGTCGACTTGCGCGTGGTGCAAGGGGTGCTGACGGGCGAATACATCCGCCGCCACGGCTACATTCCCGCGGCCGACCACGAAGACTTCGTCAAGTTCCTCCTCGGGCGCATGGTGGGAGACCCGACTCCTGCAGCGACCGAAGCCCATCGCCGATACACCTCCCAGAACATTGACTCCCACGCCTTCGCTGATGCATGGGCCAGCGACATGGCCGCGGCGCTCAGTGCCCCAGGTGCGGCATCATCCATCGCCGCGAGTTGGGAGCAGTTTCAGCTCGAACAGCACTACATCACCGCCCTTTGCTTTGACGACCGCGATCTGATGCAGGAGCTGAAGGCACGGATCGAAGCCGCGTAAGCCCCCGAGAGATTTGAACGAGACGCTTGACAGCCGCAATGCCAATACGTATTAGTTAATACGTATGCGCAACGCCAAGCAGCGGGTGACCACCCGCGATGTCGCCGCCCGCGCCGGCGTATCCCAGCCGACGGTTTCGCTGGTTTTGAGCCGGAACCCGCGGGCACGAGTGGCCGCGGCAACCCGAAAGCGGGTCATCGCCGCGGCGGAAGAGCTGGGCTACCGGCCGAACATGGTTGCACGGGGCCTGGTCCAGCGGCGCTCCTTTGCCATCGGGATCATCATTCCGGACCTGGACAACCCTTTCTTCACGGAGGTGGTGAGTGGCGCGGAGAGAATTGCGGCAGCGGCGGGGTTCGCGGTGCTGCTGTGCGATACGCGCGAGGTGGGAGCTGCGCGGCACCTGGAGGCACTGCAAGGGCGTATGGTAGACGGTCTGATCATCGACGCGAGCAGCGCGGCGAGTCTGGATGAGGAGCACGCGGCCACGTTGGACAACGTGGTGGTGATCGACCAGCCGCCAGGCCGCGGGCCCGGAGTCGCCAGCGAGGCTGCAGCCGCGGGGCGGCTGGCCGCCGAGCACCTGCTCGAGCTGGGCCATCGGTCGCTGGCCTTCATAGGGCCAGCCAGCGATGGCTACACCTTCCGCATGCGCGAACGTGGTTTTGTGGCGGCGCTGCGCGAGGCGGATGTGCAGCTTTCTTCGCCCTTTCTG
>JBBSMO010000710.1:0-1645 GCA_038233155.1 Longimicrobiales bacterium | reverse complement strand
TCCGGGCTGCTCGGCACCATCGTTTACCTGTACCTCGAGCACCCGGTGACCCGGTTTCTGGTAGTGCTCTTCACCTGGGTGACCGACTGGTACGACGGCGCGACCGCGCGGAAGTACGACAAGGTGACCCGCGAAGGCTACTTGGTAGATGATGTGATCGATCGCTTCAGTGAGGGCTTCATCTTCCTGGCCGACGCTCCGCACAGCGCTACTGCGCGAATCTTCTTCCTTCTCTGGATCGTGAACTGCGCGCTCACCATCTGGAGCGTGGCGAACCACACGCACCGTGTGCTCCCGCTGCGTTTCGCCTATCTGTTCGTCCTCGCCTACTGGATGTTCGCCTGAAGCGCAGGGGCCGGATCAGCGGATACCTTGCCGGATGGACGGCCCGTCTATGACCACCGCGGTGTGTACGATCTTGTCGTGGATCGCCTGCCGGTTCGCGTCCCAGAAGATCTGCGCGAAGCCGAGCAGCCCGGTCGCGAACGACGCTGCGTAACCGCCGAAGCGCTCGAAGGCCGCCCACCAGCCGAGCGGCTCCCCGTCCAGCCTCACCACCCGGATGCCGAGCAGCCGCTTGCCAGGGGTCTGCCCGCTCCACAGCGCTAAAAACGCCGTGAAGTAGAGCCCGCTCCAGCCGAGCCCGACGCCGAGGTCGTCGGAAATGGCCCGCCAGACAGCGGTGAGGCCGACGCCACTCTCGCGCTCTTCCTCCAATTCCGCCGCAAGCGCCCGGTTCCGCCCGCGGGCACCGGCCAACTCGCCGCCCAAGCTGGCGAGAGTGTCCCGCGCCAGCAGCGCCACCAGTTCCTCCTGCACCGTGTTTGCCCGCACGGAATCCCCGGCTGCGTATGCGGCCGCAGCGGCTAAGATCACGGAATCCGCCGCGCCCGCCGCGAGCTCCGGCACTGTGTCGCCTGGCTCGCCCGCCACGGATTCGAGCAGAGCTGGGACCCAATCCGCTTCGGGCTGCGGGAGGAGTTCCCTAATGACCTCCCGCCTGTCTGCGGGCGGAACACCCATCGAGGAGAGTTGCTCCGCCACGGCAGCGGCCGCGGCAGCCGCCTCCGCCTGGGTTTCGGCGCCCTTCAGGCGGTTCGCGGCGCGAAGGGTCCCGAGCCCTTGAAGCGCTCCTATGGCTACCGCAGTACTCTCGCCTGCTTCCTTTTCGATGGTTACGCGCGGGTTGTCCCGCTCCCCGCGGAAGCGAGATTTCGCCGAGCCCCAGAGCGACATCACGGTCACAAAGAGGAGCAGCGCCGCCAAGGCGCGGAAGCCGAAGCGGACAGTGGCACGAACGTACCCGCCCGGCGCAGAGCGGGCGGAGACGCGAAAAAACACCCAGGAGGCGGCAGCCGCAAGCAAGAAACCCGGGGCGTTCGCGAGCACGGCAACCAGAAGTCCATCTATAGACATCGCCAGACCGCGGCGCCATGGGCCGGCGAGCCGCATCCCGAGCAGACTCCCTTGGACTCTGAATGCCGCCGGGGTGATGATGTCCCGCGGGTCGCGTTCTTCTGCCATGAGGGCGGGCGTGTAGTGCGCTTAGTGGGATTGCTGCTCCGCCTCCGCCCGGCTGCCGGAGAGCGCCCCGGCATCGATCTCGATCGAAGCGCGCGTATCGGCGTTCAACGCCTGGCGCGGG
>JBBSMO010000709.1:0-1663 GCA_038233155.1 Longimicrobiales bacterium | reverse complement strand
TAGAAGAGGTCCTGCCGCAGCGCTCCGTCCTCGGTCGCCCGGCCGGGATCGCGGTTGGTCGCCGCGACGAAACGTACGTCGACTACGGCGTCGGTGGATTCGCTCCCTACCCGTCGCACGATCCCGTCCTGGATCACCCGCAGGAGCTTGGCCTGGATGGTCTGCGACATCTCCGTCAGCTCGTCCAGGAAGAAGGTGCCGCCGTTCGCGGTTTCGAGCAGGCCCGGCTTGTCCCGGAGGGCGCCGGTGAAGGCGCCCTTGCAGTGCCCGAACATTTCGGATTCGAGGAGGTTTTCGGGAAGCGCTGCGCAATTCACCGCCACCATGGCGCGCTTGCTGCGCCGGCTGTGATGATGGATGAACTGCGCGAACATCTCCTTGCCGGTGCCGCTCTCCCCGGTGATGAACACCGAGGCGTTGGTGCGCGCCACCTTGCGGGCGAGATCGATCGCCCGGCAGAACGCCGGCGAGCGTCCGAGCAGCGTCACGCTGTCGCTGTGACCGTGTTTCTTGCCGATTTCGAGACTGCGCTCCTGCGCCTCGCGCGCGAGCAGAACGGCGTGCGCGGCGCGCCCGATGAGGACCTGCAGATGAGTAGCGGAGAAGGGCTTCGGCAGGTAGTCCCACGCCCCCGACCGCAACACCTCGACGCTGGAGGCCACGCTGGGGGTACCGGTGACCACGATCACAAGGGTGTCCGGGTTCGCCGCGATCGCCGCCCGCATCAGATCCATGCCGGGAACCTGTGCCATGTTCAGATCGAGCAGGACCACATCGAAGGTGCGTCTCTGCATGACGGCCAGCGCCTCGTCTCCACGGCCACAGACGCCTACGTCGTAGCCCTCGGCCCGCAGGACGCTCGCGCAGCTTTCGCGCAGCGTGCTGTCGTCGTCCACGATCAGCACCGCGACATCGCCCTTCATCCCGGGCTCCAGGGAAGGCGGGGGCGGCGAGCGGTGCGACGGCCGCCCCGCGAGAGGGGGCGGCGGCGGGATAGTGGCATAGCGGGCTGTCACAGCCTGCATAGCATTGCTCCTGAGGTGGCGATTCGCGGAAAACCCGGTCCGCGTAAGCGGAAGTGCGGGGGCCGGAGCGACGTTGGTGCCTCGTCGCAACGGTCCTTGCGCAAGTGAAAGACCAAGTGTCGCGATTCAGCTGAACCCTTTGCAACTGCTTGCAGACCAACGTGTTTCGCAGCGGAGTCGTTCCGGCATGTCGTCATCGGACGAGGACAACGGGCTGACAAAGTGCGACACTCGTTGCACATTGGGCCCGTGCCTCCCAGACCGGCGGCGAGACCGGTGGCCGGTGCATCAGCCGCCCCCGAAGTGTGGCGAACTCTCCACACGCCGCGGCCACCAAGCACTCACTTTTCTCCCGCGGCCGCGGCTGTTCCGTGTCGGTCGGAGCGGATTCAAGGTTGCTCCAGCGGGGGAGAAATGCCGGCGCAGCCCCGCAGATCCGCTCCGGGGATCCGGGGAGCGGTCGATCGGGTACCAGGTTTGCTGGTGTAGTCAGTCAACCGCGCGCCGGCTTCCGCCGGTGACACTTCTCCGGTCACTCACGTTCACCGGCATCCCGCCCCGTTACCTGAGCCATGCCTAGCAACTATCCTGTGCTTCCGGACTCCCGATCCGGCGCCGTAGCCTACGACCCCGGTCCG
>JBBSMO010000708.1:0-1664 GCA_038233155.1 Longimicrobiales bacterium | reverse complement strand
GCCCAGCTCGCATGAAGAGTTGACCGGTCGCTTCTTGCGGATGCCCGAGCTACGGGACCCGCTGCGCAGCCTCTCGGCGGAGGCGCCGGAGCGCGTAGAGGCGTTGATCCGCGGGCGGTCGGAATCCCCGCTCCAGGGACTAGTGGCGGGCAGCCTGGATCTGGACAAGATCGAGTACTTGAAGCGCGATGCCATGTTCTGCGGCGTGCCGTACGGCGAGGTAGATGTAGACCGGCTCCTGCACGCGCTCACCCTGCTCCGGGACCCCAGGACGGGGCGGCACGAGGTGGGGATTAGCGGCAAGGGGATCAGCGCCCTCGAGTCGTTGCTGTTCTCGAAGTACCAGATGTTCAGGAATGTCTATTGGCACCACGCCGTTCGGGCCGCGACATCGCTGTATAAGCGTATGGTCGAGATCGCCGTAGATGCCGGTTTGATAGGTGCAGAAACCATGATCGGCCGTTCCGACGAGGAGTTCCTGGCCTTGCTCGAAGCGAAGGCCGAGGCGGCGGCCGCTGCAGGTTCGCCGGCCGCGGGTGCATTGCCGGGCTTCTGGTTGCCCGCCCTGCGGGACCGAAAGCTGCCCAAGCGCGCCGCCGAGGTGGCGGGGCAGGAGCTCGCAGACTCCCCGCTCGAGAGCTGGTTCTACGCCGATGACGCGTTGCGCCGCCTCTTCGAAGACCGGCTCGCGGACGAGCTGGACCTGCCCCCGCGCACGGTGTTCCTCGATTACCCAGAAAAGCCGCGGATGATGGGGCTGGACCTTCTGCTGAGGCGCGATGGGGTGACGGAGAGGCTCACCCAAAGCGGGCACCCCGGGTTGATCGATCTGCCCCGCATATCCAGCGAACTGTATCATTCGGCCCGCATCTTCCGCGTCTTCACTACCGAGCGGCGGCAGATATCGCCAGCCGCGCTCCTCGCCCTGCTGCGCCTGTCCGCGGAAGATTTGCGGCGGCGCCTGGGGGACGAAACATCCTTGCTCTGACCGGACCCGCTCATCCAGGCAGAATGCGCACGACCACAGCCGTAATGTTGTCGACTCCGCCGGAATCGTTGGCCGCCTCGATCAGGGCACCGGCAATGTCTTCCGGCGCGGTGTTCTCCCGGAGGATGGCGGCGATTTTGTCGTCATCCACCATTCCCGTGAGCCCGTCGGTTGCGAGCAGAAACACATCTCCGACCCGGCTGTTGCCCGCGATCAGATCTGGCTGCTCCTCCGTGTCGGTGCTGAGAACTCGCGTCAGAACGTGAGCCATCTGATGGCGGGCGGCGGCCTCGGGTGTGAGCCTGCCATCGTTGACTTCCTCCTGCACCCAGGTATGGTCTACCGTAAGCTGCGAAAGCTCGCCGTCACGCAGAAGATAGGCGCGGCTGTCCCCGACATGGCCTAGCTGGAAGCGACCGGCGGCGGTGATGTTGCAGGCAGTGAGGGTGGTGCCCATGCCGCGAGTCTCGGGATGGGCGCTTCCGTGGCGTACCAGCTCCGACTGCGTCTTGCGCACCGACTCCCGTAAGGCAGCGAACACCGCATCGTCGGTGTTCCCGGACCGGATTGTTTCAATCAGCAGGCTGCCGACCTGCGCGGCGGCGATCCCGCTCGCAACTTCGCCAGCCGCATGGCCGCCCATTCCGTCGGCAACGAGAAAGACGCCCTGTTCCTC
>JBBSMO010000707.1:0-1673 GCA_038233155.1 Longimicrobiales bacterium | reverse complement strand
GTGTCGAGATACTGGTGTTCGGTCTGCCCGCTGAGGGCATGGGCCACGCGCACGTCACCCATCGCCGCCTCGGCCGCGCGGGCCAAAACCGCGTTCTTGCCCATGGCGACGACGTACTCGAGCCGCTCGTCGTCGAGATACGCGAACAACTCGGGGCAGGCGAACCCGCCATCACACCGGACGCGGATCCGCGCGGCCGGAAACGCCGTCCGCAGGAGCGGAACCAGCCGGCGCAGGACCCCGAGTGCGCCGCGCGTGGCGGGCGCGTTGCCGGGCCGAAGCAGCGCCGCGCACAGGTACTGGTCACGCTCGCCATTGAACGTCACAAAGGCCAGCAGGGGCAGGTAGCACCACGCGTCGTAATGCCCATTGAAGAAGGACAGTTGCTGCGCGCCATGGGTCGGGTCCTCGGTGGGATCGAGATCGATGGTGAGGTGCCGCGCGCGCCCGTGCAGCCGACGCTGGTGCCGCTCGACCACCCGCAACGCGAGCGCGTGCCCCATCTCATACAGCTCGGTCCGACCCACGCCGTTCTCAAAGCGGGAAATCGTCGGCTGCGATGCCAAGGCTGCGCCGGTGATCGGATCACGATCGAGCAACAACTTGTGGATCGGGTCCTCGGCGAGCCGGTCCGCATCGTTCGCGTCGGGATACCCACAGGCGATCCCGAACACCCGTTGCGCGATCAGCTCCCGCAGCGTGTGGGCCACGCGGCTCGACATGCGCCCATCGGTGAGGCACTGGGCCAGCGTCGCGGTCACTCCGAGGCGCGCGTCGGCCGCTTTCAGCAGGACCGCGCCGCCATCCGAGCTCGCATGCGCTTGATCGAACGTCGCCACGAGGGGCCGGTCGAACAGATCCGGGAAGAGCACAGTCTGTGGTATCGTGTCGTCAGTCAAACGCAAACGCCTCCGTTGTGGCAAAAGGTCTCTAAGCACGGCCTTTGTACCACGCGGGGGCGTTTGTGTTTCTACTGAATCGCAGCCCGTGATGAATTATTCAGGCTAAGAACCGAGAAGGGAGGGTGTTCTACCTGACTCCGGAACTGCAGCAGCTCCTGAAGGAGCAGCGGGCCTCAGCGGACGACATCCAGCGGCAGAAGAACATGATCGTCCAGCACATGTTCTTTCATCGCCCGATCACCAAGGCGGGTGCGCCCGGGTACCTCGCCGGCCACCGCATCTCCGGGTGCGGCTTCTACCAGGCTTGGCGGCGGGCGAGGACGGCCGCCGGGTGCCCCGGCAGTATTCCCCACGACTTCCGGCGAACGGCCATTCGGAACATGATCCGAGCCGGAATTCCGGAGCGCGTCGCGATGAAATTGAGCGGGCACAAGACGCGCAGCGCTTCGATCGCTATAATGTCGTCAGCGATGGAGATCTGCGCGACGCTTCGCGTCGGCTTGGGCACACTGGTGGGCACGCTAGCCCGGCAGTAGCCAATTCCGGCAAGAAGAATCCGCAAAATCCTTAGGAAATCCACGCACGGTGAGGTGGCTGAGCGGCCGAAAGCGGCGGTTTGCTAAACCGTTGTACGGGCTTAAACCTGTACCCAGGGTTCGAATCCCTGCCTCACCGCCAGTTAAGTTGTTCTATCCATTGATCTTTCCTTCGGAGACCCTCCCCGTCTCCAAAATGTCTCCAAAACTCTGCACGGTTTGGGGCTGATCCAGC
>JBBSMO010000706.1:0-1676 GCA_038233155.1 Longimicrobiales bacterium | reverse complement strand
GAACTTGATGCGCTCACCCAAGAGCGAAACCCTGCCTTCGCTGAGCCGGCTGCCGAGTACCGGAGATTGGTTTTGAATGCGCGTCTCGAAGTTGATCTGAGAGCGGAAGGTTCCGTCCTCGAAAAGCTGCAGACCGCCCTCGAGGGCGAACAAACGCTGGTCGCCAGTATCGGTGAACAACGCCGGGAGCGGCACCCCGTTGATCGCGACCAGATCGTAGGTGCCGGCCGCGTCCGTCGGAAGCGGCTCCGTGCTGCTGCCGCACGCGCTCGCCAGCAGCAGGGCGAGACAAACGGCGGCGAGCCGCGGCTGGCGGGCTTCGGGCAAGAATGATCTGTTCTCCCGGCGCACTCTCATGATCCCGGCGCGGCTGGGTCCGCCTCGCCGCCAAGCCCGAGCTCCTCCGCGACCCCGCGCATCGCCTGGATGACGAACTGCACATGCTCGCGGAGGTCGACGCCGAATTCTTCGGCAGCGTGGCGCACCTCGTCGCGGTCCACCCCCGCGGCGAAGGACTTGTCCTTGAACTTCTTCATCACTGACTTTGCCTCGAGGTCCATGATAGAACGCGACGGGCGCACCAGCGCCGCGGCGGTGATGAGCCCGGTGATCTCGTCGCAGGCGAGCAGCGCCCGGTCCAGCACCGTCTCGGGCTGCACCCCGGTGCGTGCCGCGTTGTGCGCGAGGACCGCATGGACCATCGCCTCCGGATACCCATTCTCCCGCAGGATCTCGGCGCCAGGCAGCGGGTGCTCGTCCGGCCGCTTTTCGTAATCGAAGTCGTGCAGCAGGCCGGTGGCGCCGAACAGCCCGGCATCCTCGCCCAGCTCTTCGGCATACGCCCGCATCGCCGCCTCTACCGAATACATGTGGCGGCGCAAACTCAGGCTGTCTACGTGCTCGTGCATCAGCGCAAGGGAGTCGCCGCGGGACGGAAGATGATTCATGTGCACTTGAGGTTCGGGATGAAAAAGTCACCCGCATAGTCTACGGCGGAAAGCGGAGCACCGCAGCATCAACCGCAAAGCTGTGGCTCGAGCGCGACAGACACGGCGCCCGCCCCGCGGTTACGAGCCATCATCTGGAAGGCTGGGAAAAAACACTTCACCGAGGCCGCGGAGAGATCGCAGCTCAGAACTGGTCGGCCGGGTCAAAACTCCGCGCTGCCCGGCGTCCGCGGGAAGGGGATCACATCGCGGATGTTAGCCATCCCGGTTGCGTACTGGATGGTGCGCTCGAGCCCAAGGCCGAACCCCGCGTGCGGCACGGTGCCGTAGCGGCGCAGGTCCCGGTACCAGCCGTACGCCTGCTTGTCGAGCCCGGCCTCGTCCATCCTGCGGTCTAGCACCTCGAGGCGTTCCTCGCGTTGCGAGCCACCGATGATCTCGCCGATGCCTGGTGCGAGCACGTCCATTGCGGCTACGGTGCGCCCGTCCTCGTTCATGCGCATGTAGAAGGCCTTGATCGAGGCGGGGTAGTCCGTTACCACTACCGGGCGCCCCACCAGCTTTTCCGTGAGGTACCGCTCGTGCTCGGACTGCATGTCCATTCCCCACTCTACCGTAAATTTGAAGGCTTGGCCGCTCGCCTCGAGGCGCCTGATGGCTTCCGTGTAGGTCATCCGTTCGAAGGATGACTCGACGAACTCTTCGAGGCGTCGTACCGCATCTTTGTCG
>JBBSMO010000705.1:0-1690 GCA_038233155.1 Longimicrobiales bacterium | reverse complement strand
TGGTGCATGGAAGCCCCTCGTTTCGAAGCGCTCTGGTACGATGCAGACCCAGTCGTGGCGCGTCAAGTGATTCGAACGCAGGCGAGCCCGCGCGGTACGCAGTGTCTGCTCTAGGGCGGGGGATTCGCCGGGCCCGCTTGCCTTTCAACCGCCGGGCTGCGAAACTTGGCGCCGCAGGCACTCACGTTGACGGGAGACGAGGCGCTGTTCGAATACGAGGTAGAGGCGACGCAGGGAGCGGCGCGCGCGGGGACGCTGCAGCTCCCGCACGGGCCGGTCGAAACGCCGGTGTTCATGCCGGTCGGGACGCTGGCGAACGTGAAGACGCTCGCTCCCGCGGAAGTCGCCGCGGCGGGCGCGCAGATCATTCTCGGGAACACCTACCATCTCTTTCTGCGGCCCGGCGCGGATGTGGTGCGGGAGCTCGGCGGGCTGCACCGGTTTCAGGGCTGGGCGGGTCCGCTGCTCACGGATTCGGGTGGCTTCCAGGTGTTCTCTCTCGCCAACACGAGTACCATAGAAGAAGAGGGGGTGACCTTTCGCAGCCACATTGACGGCTCCCGGCACTTGTTCACCCCGGAGCGGGTAATGGAGATCCAGCGCGATCTCGGCGCCGACATCATCATGGCCTTCGACGAATGCCCGCCTGGCCAGTCGAGCCACAGCGACGCCACCGCCGCTATGGAAAGAACGTTGCGCTGGCTCGGGCGGTGCCGCGAGCGCTTCGCCGGGCTGCAGGACGAGCCGACGGTCGCGGGGCCGCAGACGCTGTTTCCGATCGTCCAGGGCGGGGTGCACCATGATCTTCGCGTCGCCTCCGTGCGGGCCACCCTAGCGGCCGGAGATTGGCATGGCGTCGCGATCGGCGGCCTGTCGGTGGGCGAGCCGAAGCCCGTGCTGCCCAGCATGCTCGAAACACTCGAGCCCGAGCTGCCGCGCGAGCTGCCCCGCTACCTGATGGGCGTGGGGTATCCGGAAGATATCGTCGAGGCGGTGAGCCGCGGCGTGGACATGTTCGACTGCGTCGCGCCTACGCGCAACGGCCGCAGGGGTGCGGTCTGGATCTATCAGGAAGGACAGATCCACATCAAAGGAGCGCGCTTTCGTAAGGACCCCGGGCCGCTGGACCCCGCGTGCGACTGCTACACCTGCCGTACCTTCAGCCGGGCATACCTGCGGCATCTGTACTCTTCGGGCGAAGCGCTGAGCCACCGCCTGCTCTCGGTCCACAACGTGCATTTCCTGGTAGAGCTGGCGAAGCAGGCGAGGCTGGCGGTCCTGACCGGCGGGTTCGAAACGTGGGCTCGCGACTGGCTGGACGGCTACGGCGCGGAACGCCGCGGCGGGCAAGACAACAATCCACAGCAAGGAATGTAACTGGCATGGGCGGAACAGCGCTGATTATTCAGTTGGTATTCATCATCGCCATCTTTTACGTGCTGATCATCGTGCCGCAACGGCGCGAGCAGAAACGACACCGGGAATTGCTTGCGGCACTGAAACGCGGTGACTCGGTGGTGACCACTGGCGGTGTGATCGGCGAGATCATCAGCCTGCGCGAAGATCAGGTGATGCTCAAGAGTGGCGATGCCAAACTGGTCGTGGAACGCGCGCGGATCGCGCGCCTGGCAACCGCACCAACGGAATAACGGGAGGGCGAGAGATGGCGGTTCTCGAGATCGAGCGGCTC
>JBBSMO010000704.1:0-1694 GCA_038233155.1 Longimicrobiales bacterium | reverse complement strand
GCTCCCGCCGTTGTCAGTGTGAATACGACGCGCCGCGAGAGCGTGCGCCCTCGCTCGATGTTCGAGCAGATGATGCAGCCTCGCGGCACGGAGCGCGAGGTCGCGGGGCTCGGCTCGGGCTTCATCGTAACACCGGACGGCTTGGTGATCACCAATGAGCATGTGGTCCGCGCCGCCGACGAAGTCGTCATCACCCTGGCGGACGGGCGCGAGTTCGAGGCGGAGCTGGTCGGCGCGGACGAGGTCAACGACATCGCCGTGCTACGCATCCGCCGCAATTCGAATGATGAACCACTGCCGGTCGCGCCGCTCGGCACCTCCGAAGAACTGATGATTGGCGAGTGGGTGATCGCCATCGGCAACCCGCTTGGCTTTCTGCTGTCCAACATCGAGCCCTCGGTGACGGTCGGGGTGGTGAGCGCTACGGGCCGGAACATCATCCCCAGTGGTCCGGATACACGCGGCTTCTATCTGGACATGATCCAGACGGATGCATCCATCAATCCCGGCAACTCGGGCGGGCCGCTGGTGAACGCGTTGGGCGAGGTGATTGGCGTCAACTCGAACATTCTTTCGCAGAGCGGGGGCAGCGAAGGCCTGGGCTTCGCGGTGCCGATCACGCGCGCGGCCCGCATCGTGGAAGACCTGGTCGAAGACGGGCGGGTGCGCCGCGCCTGGGTCGGCGCGGAAGTCGAGCCGGCCGGCGGTGAGGGGCCGCGACGCCGTAAGGCACGCGTCGCCGCCGTCGTTCCGGGTTCGCCGGCAGAGAGGGCGGGATTGCAACCTGGCATGCTCGTGCTTTCCGTAGGCAGCAAACGGGTTCGTACGCCATTGGATTGGGAGGCCGGCCTCCTGCAAGGCCGCGTGGGCGAGGGGATCGCCGTCCGCGTAGCGACGGATGGCGGAGAGCGCACCATCAGCATCACCCCGGCGGACCTGCCTTCCGTCAGCGCCCAGCGGACTCAGGCGCTGCAGGACTTCGAGCTGATCACCCTCACCCCGGCAATTCAGGCCGAGCGGGGGCTCTCGAACGCCCAGGGGGCGCTGATCGCCAGCCTTTCTAGGGAGGCGCAGCAGCTGGGGCTGCGGCAAGGAGACCTGATCCTGCAAGTGAACCGCGCGCGGATTGCTACGGCCGAAAAGGCCGCCGAAGCGCTGCGGCAGTTCGGACCGCGCGGTGTGGTCGTCTATTTCGAGCGTAGCGGGCGGGTGGGGTCGACTCAGTTTCGCGTGGGGTGAGGCGATTGCGGATGCGGATTGCCGGTTGCGGTTGGCGCCCGCCTGCTCGAATATCCGAAGAGTGGAATCGAGATGCCACAATGTGACCGCTCGCGGCTCGGCGGCGCCGTGGTAAACGCTCATTGGAGATGCATCGTGGGGGACGAATGGAGTTCACGGTGATCGGACGCGGCAGGGGAAAGGATCCGCTACGTTCTGCATACGCGCAGCTAAGTGAGGGCGTAAAGACGCTGCCGAACGGGCTCGAGGCGGCCGGGAGCTGGGTGGAAATCAACCTTGACCGCTGCTTTTCCTCGTCCGTGGTGACGATTCGCGGCTGTTCCAGCGGTGGGTGGCGCGCTGGCGGGGAGTCGCCGAGTTCGAGATCATCCCACTTATCGGCGGTGCGGAAACGGTCGAGATGATCGAACAAAGTCGCTAACGGCGAGGCGGCATACTGAAGCACCCAACCGAGG
>JBBSMO010000703.1:0-1698 GCA_038233155.1 Longimicrobiales bacterium | reverse complement strand
CGTTGCGCCACGCAATCTGCTGACATCGTCCCTCTTGCTCGCGTTCACCCTGCCAGCGGGCGCCTGCGCGCAGGCCGTCCAAGCGCCTGCCAGCCGGCCGGCAGTGCAGCGAGCCCTGGCGGCTGCCGCCCAGTCCGAACCGGCCACCATCGACCAGCAGATCGCGCTGTGCGAAATTCCCGCGCCCCCGTTCAAGGAGGCGGCGCGGGCACAGGCATTCGCGGAGCGGTTGCGAGCACTCGGCCTCGAGAATGTCCGGATCGATGCGGAGGGAAATGTCATCGGCGAACGGCCGGGCCGGAGCGCGGATCCCACAGTCATTCTCTCCGGCCACCTGGATACGGTGTTCCCAGAGGGTACGGATGTATCCGTCACCCGAAACGGCACCCTTCTCTCCGGGCCGGGCATTGGCGATGATTGCAGGGGGCTTGCGGTGGTGCTCGCCGTGGCGCGCCTCATGAACGAGGCGAACATTCAGACGGAGGGTACGGTGCTCTTCGTCGGCACGGTGGGAGAGGAGGGCGAGGGCAACCTGCGCGGGGTGCGCCACCTTTTCCAGGAGGAGTTGAAAGATCAGGCCGAGTACTTCATCTCGGTAGACGGGACCGGCCTGGGGCTCACCAAGGACGCCGTCGGCAGCCACCGCTATCAGGTATCCTACAAGGGGCCGGGCGGCCACAGCTTCGGTGCCTTCGGGATGGCGAACCCTATCCACGCTCTGGGGCGCGCGATCGCCAAGTTCGCCGAGCTCGAAGTGCCCGCGGAGCCGAAAACCACCTTCAGCGTCGGCATGATAGAAGGTGGCACCTCGGTCAACTCGATCGCCCATACCGCGACCATGTCGGTGGATATGCGCTCGGCGGACAGCGGAGAGCTCGATGACCTGGATGCGCGCTTCCAGCAGCTTCTGGCGGAGGCGCTCGCGGAGGAAAAGCAGCGATGGACGCGGGATGCGGAGCTCGTCCTGGAAGTAGATACCATCGGGATTCGTCCCGCCGGTTCGCAGCCCGATAGTGCGCGCATCGTTCGCGCCGCCATTGCAACAGGCGAAGCGCTGGGGTTCACCCCCGAGCTCAGCGCGTCCAGCACGGACGCCAACTTGCCGATCAGCTTGGGAATTCCGGCAGTGACCATCGACGGGGGCGGGCGCGGCCGCGGCGCGCATTCTCTGGACGAGAGCTTCGACACCACCGACAGCCACCTCGGCACGCAGTGGGCGCTGCTATTCACGGTGACGCTGGCCGGGCTCCGCTGACGCTCTAAAGCTTGTGACGTAAAGGGGATGCGGCGCGTCTTCTGCAGGGGAACAACACGCTCACGGCGGGATTACCGCAACGTTGGAGGAAGAAAAATGTTCGACAGAGACCGCTCGGGCCTGGCAATGATGGCCCTCGTGCTAGTGGCCGCACTCGGGGCGACCGCCTGCGCCAGAAGTACACCAGCACCAGCGATAGAGGTTGCACCGCAGCCACTGCCCCCCGCACCGGCAGCAGCGGCGCCCGCGGAGGCAGCGTATCCCGATACTACCGTCTGCATCGTCGAGCGAGACGCGGCCACCGGCTTGAGAATGGTTCGGGCAAAGTTCAACCCCTCGTCCGGCCAGATTTTGGTAACGGACGACGGCCGCTACCGACCCTTCGCGGACCGCTACCCGTCAACCGGACAGGAAGGCTATGCCAGCGACCAAGGGTGGTTCAT
>JBBSMO010000702.1:0-1701 GCA_038233155.1 Longimicrobiales bacterium | reverse complement strand
CTCGTACATGCAGCGGGCGAGATCGTTCACGCGTTCGAGCCGGCGGAGGTAGCTGCGCAGTTCGGCGGCGGCAGCGGGATCACGCGAGGCAAGCGCGCCAATCAGGCGTTGTCCGCGGCTCGCATCCATGGCTGTTCCTCACCGGGCTATGAAGAAGAGTGAAGCTCCCTGGTTCCCGGATTTTCCGCCCGCCGTAGCGAGCGAAGCAATCCGGGAACACTCGGAGGAGTGACGCGTTGGCAACTGCCTGCGTCACAGCTCGATGCGGCATTGCCCATACCGGCCGCTTCAGAGGTGAATTGCCGTCAACGCAATTCGTTGTGGCCAACGAGTTTGGGTTGTGGAGGGCGGCGTGTTCTATTGATGTACCTGTACCCGAACTTGCGTTCGGCCATCGCGTCAACTGTTGCGAGGTCGCGGCAGGGAAGCGCCAGCCGGATGGCGACGGGGCTCAGCGCTAGGGGAAAAGCTCCTCCTGTATCACGCGGGGGCGGGGCCGCCCGTCGGGAGTGATCTCGTCGTCCACCTCATCCGGGAACAGCCTGCCGAAGTCGGCCGCGGTGCGCATCTGGGCGTCTGAAAGCCAGGGATGGCGTGCCCGGAGGGCATCTACGGCTTTCACACCTTGGCGGAAGGCCGCCACGATCTTCCAGACTTCGAGGCCGGTCCCGGCGAGTACCGCCCGCCGCCCATGCGGTCCTTCGGCGTAGCTGATGCCGGGGAGGCGGCGGGTGCGGACGGCCTCCGCCAACATCCGCCTGGTGGCGGCGGACCAGCTTTCGCCGCGCTTCTCGGCTACTATCGCGATCTCCTGCTTCAGCTCCGCCGGCAAGCGGAGGCCGCGTGCGGCACCGAGCTTCGGGCGCTCGGTTGCTGCGGGGGCAGGGTTCAAGATCTGGCCAGGCCGCATCATCGGGTTCTTGGTGAGAGCGTGCGCTCGGCGCAGAGTAGCAACTGGCCACCGGGTGCGTCAACATGCAACGGGTGCGGCTATTCGCGCGGCCGCAACCGCCGCTCGTGCTCGAGGCCGACCTGCTCGGCCTGGTCCAGCCAGTGCATCAAATCGTCGGCCGCCGCCTGCGAGTACAGGATCGGGGTGCCGCCGCCGCGGGCGACGAGTTCGGCCTCCTCCGGTTCGAAGACGCGCGCTACCAGCGGGACGCCGGGTGCATGCGCGAGCACTGCCGCGTTGTCTGTGGCCCGCCGCAGGGTGGAAACGATCAACGATGCGTTTTCGGCTCCGGCGCGGCGCAGCACGTTGTAGTCAGAACCGTCGCCACGGATGCACGGGACCTCGCCTTCGCGCAACCGCTCGATCACCACCGCGTCATCATCGATGACCATCACCTCGTGCCCCGCGGCAACGAGTGTCTCCATGAGCGGCATGCCGCTGTCGCCGCAGCCGAGCAACACCACATGGCCGCTCATCTCCGGAGATTCCGCGGGGCGGCGGCGGTCGGGGTGCCAACGCATCAGCCACCAGGTGACGGAGTCGGTCGCGAGGAAGGGCGTCGCGATCATGGTGATCACAGTGACTAGCGTAATCAGGGTGAACACCTCTGCATCGACCTGCCCCAGCACCAGCCCCTGCAAGCCGACGATCAGGGAAAACTCGCTCGCTTGGGCGAGCAGCAACCCGGCTTCGAGCGCCGGCCGGCTCGATAGCCCCGCGCGCTCGCCTACAAAGGCGACGAGCGGCGG
>JBBSMO010000701.1:0-1705 GCA_038233155.1 Longimicrobiales bacterium | reverse complement strand
TGGACGGGCATCACACGGTGGAAGATGTGGGACGTACGCTCGGCGCCGCCTTCGACGAGGCGCTCGGCGGCAAGGAGGGGATCACCCGCTTCGCCGACGCCACCGTCCCGCTGGATGAGGCGCTGGTGCGCGCGGTTGCCGACCTGTCTGGCCGCGCTCACCTCGAATTCCATGTAGATCTGCCGCCGGACCAGCCGCGCATCGGCGAGTTTGACGCCGCGCTGGCCGAAGAGTTCTGGCGCGGCTTCGTCAGCGAGGGGCGGCTGACCTTGCACCTGGATGGCATCCGCGGCGGCAACGCGCATCATATCATCGAGGCTACCTTCAAAGCCGCTGCCCGCGCGCTAGGTGCAGCCGCCCGCATAGACCCGCGGCTCGGAGGCGAAGTCCCATCTACCAAGGGCGTGCTTTGAATGATCAGCCGGGCTCGGTGACGGTGCTCGAGTACGGCGCCGGCAATCTCCGCTCGGTGATCAAAGCATTCGAGAGCGCCGGCGCCACCGTCACTACGACAGCAGATCCGGCAGTGGCTGCACAGGCGGAGCGGCTGGTCCTGCCCGGCCAAGGGCGCTTCGGCCAGTGCATGACTCAGCTCGAACGAACGGGGTTGGCAGGTGTCATTTGCGACTCGGTCGCAGCCGGAACGCCCTTCCTAGGGATTTGTGTAGGCATGCAGCTCCTCTACGCCGGCAGCGCCGAAGATCCCGGCGTTCCGGGGCTGTCGCTGCTCGATGGTACGGTAGAGCGGATCGTCACCGATCAACCGTTGCCGCACGTAGGCTGGAACAGCGTCGAGTTCTCGGCCGCCGCGGCCGACGATCCTCTGCTGGCGGGCATCGCGGACAATGGACCGCGTCACTTTTATCATGTGCATTCCTTTGCCGCGCCGCCCTCACCCGCTGCCCTAGGGATTTGCACGTACGAGCAGACCTTCGCCTCCGTGGTTCGTGGCGAAGGTCGCTGCTGGGGAATCCAATTTCACCCTGAGAAGAGCCAGGAAGACGGATTGAGAATTCTCGGCAACTTTGCACGCCTGTGAAGGGGCGGCTCCTGCGCGCGCACGGGCTGGGCAACGACTACCTTGCCGCGGATGCCGGCGAGCTCCCCTTCTCGACCAACGCCGGGACGGTGCGGCAGCTTTGCGACCGCCACACCGGTGCCGGGTCGGACGGCTTGGTCGTGCGTGTTCCCGCGCCGGAAGGCGCCGATCACGGCATCCGCATTTTCAACCCGGATGGCAGCGAGGCCGAGAAGAGCGGCAACGGCTTGCGTGTGTTCGCAGCGTTTTTGCACGCCCGCGGCTGGGTGCAGCCTGGGCACGAGTTCACCGTCCAGACCCTTTCCGGTATCGTCCGCATCGAGATCGCGCCGTCACCGGGTGAGGGAGTTCTTGACGTGCGGGTCGAGATGGGAACCGCGTCATTCCAAAGCGCCGATGCCGGCATGAAGGGTCCCAACCGGGACGCGACGGGGGAGATGCTCGAGCTCGAGGCCGGAGACCGCGTCACCATCACCCCCGTGTCGCTCGGCAATCCCCATTGTGTGATTTTCGAAGATGTGATCGATGCGGACGATCGGCGGCGGCGGGCACCCCAGATCTCCGTCCATCCCAGCTTCGGGCGCGGAACCAATGTGCAGTTCGCGCGCCCGGTAGCTCCCGATCGTGTCGAAGCGTGGGTATGGGAGCGGGGGGCAGGGGAAACCC
>JBBSMO010000700.1:0-1715 GCA_038233155.1 Longimicrobiales bacterium | reverse complement strand
TTTACCTCTTCAGACGCCGGGAGCGGGCCGGCGGCAGTCTCCCATTCGGTGGTGGCCTCGGTTCCGGCTTCTTCGCCGGCTTCCGGGGCGGTGACCTCGATGTCGAGGAGCATGCCGTCGTCGGAGAAAGACGCAACCTCGTCAGACGCGGTCGCCTCGAAACCGGGCAACTGCTTGATTCCGGGCGCCTCGTCATCGGCCTCTCCGATCTCGATGTGGAGTTCGGCGTCGTCCGATCTGCTCTCGGCAGGCAGCTTGGGTGCCGGTGCGGCGGGTGCGGCCGGTGCCGCGGGAGGCGCGGAGTACTCGATGGTGGGAAGCAGATCCAGCCCCAGCATGCCAGAACGCGCCGGGGAGGCACCGCCGTTTGCGCGCGCCGCGCCGCCGAGCGCGGAAACGTCCGCGCCCGGGTCCATCCCGAGAATTTTCTGCCGCGCCGCGTCCGCCTCGGCACCCCGCTCGTGGGACTGCAGATAGCCGATCAGCAGCCGAAGCTGCTCGATGGCCTCGTCGGTTCGGTCGTTGCTGTGAAGTTGGTCCGCAAGCGTCTGGCGGACGGCAACGTCTCCGGGAGAGAGCGCGGCGAACTCCTTCAGAGCGGAGAACGCAGCGTCCAGGTTGCCCTCGCGCCGCATGTGATCGGCGAACTGCAGAAAGCTGTTCCGCGCGTCGGCCAGGAAGCCCTGCGTAGCGGTGAGCTGCCCGAGACGCAGGTAGGTGCTGGAGCGAGCCGGCGTCGCGCGTAAGATTTTGTTGCAGAGCGCGATGGCGTTGTTGTGCAGCCCCGCGTCGCAGTAGGCTTCAACTGCCTGCTCGTACGCTTCGACGGCATCGTCAGCATTGCCGAGACGCATCCGCAGGTCACCTACGCGATTCCACAAGCTGCTCTGATCGCCGTCTGCTTCCTCGATCAGGTGCTCGTAGGCGAGCAGCGCATCCTGCCACTGCTCTTGGTGCTCGTAAGAACGGGCTTTTTCTTTCAGCTTTGCTACAGTAGCCATTCGTCAGAACGCGGAATGCCCGCAGCCGTACGCGGGCGAAGGGAACAAGAGGCGGGGCGAGGGGCACGGGACGCCGCAGCACCCCCGCCCTCTATTCTACAGGTATCGGCCAATCGCGACAACGGGTTAGTCATCCTGCGGCGCCGGCAGCACCTGCCGACCGGCTTTCCATACACCCACGCAGCGGGCGCCGCCCATAAGATAAGGTATTTCGGCGGCGTTGCGGACATCCCAAAGAACCAGATCTGCCGGCGCTCCGGGAGCAATGGTTCCGAGCCCGCCGGCAATTTCCAGCGCCGCGGCACCGCCAGCGGTTGCGGCGCGAAGAGCCTCGGCGGGCGTCATCCCCATCTGAGAGCAGGCAACGGTCATGGCGAGCGTGAGATTCGGCGTTGGAGCGGTGCCGGGGTTGAAGTCGCTCGCGAGTGCCACCGTGGCGCCGGCATCTAAGAGCCGCCTGGCGGGAGCGTACCGGTCCCGCCCGAGAAACAGCAAGGTCGCCGGGAGCAGCGTCGCCACCGTAGACGAACCGGCGAGCCTGGCAATTCCGTCGTAGCTGATGGCGCCAAGGTGATCTGCCGAGGCGGCGCCTAGTTCGGCGGCCAGCGCCGCACCGCCGCTCTCCCCGAGTTCATCCGCATGCAGCTTCGGTCGCAACCCGGCACCCAGGCCGGCGCGCAAGATCCGTTCGCTTTGCAGCCTCGTGAATACGCC
>JBBSMO010000699.1:0-1721 GCA_038233155.1 Longimicrobiales bacterium | reverse complement strand
GGTAGGCTTGTCGCGCATGGCGCGCTTGGTGCGCGAACGAATGTCGATCGTTTCCGACCCCGAGAAAATCAACATCGACGACCTCGTCAATGCGCGCACCGTGTCTGCGGTGATCCAGCAGTTCTTCGGGTCCAGCCAGCTTTCGCAGTTCATGGACCAGACGAACCCGCTGGCGGAGCTGACGCACAAGCGCCGGCTTTCCGCCCTCGGGCCTGGCGGGCTGACGCGCGAGCGGGCCGGCTTCGAGGTGCGCGACGTGCACTATTCACACTACGGGCGGATGTGCCCGATCGAGACTCCGGAAGGGCCGAACATCGGCCTGATCAACAGCCTGACGACCTACTCGCGGATCAACGACCTCGGCTTCATCGAAACGCCGTATCGCAAGGTAGTGCGGGCGGTGCTGCGCTACCCGGCAGAGATGACGCTGCAGGAGCCGGTGCGCCTTGTGATTGGCGACCGCGCCAAGACCTTCGCTAAGAAGGGAGAGAAGATTGACGCCGGGCGCGGGCGGGAAATCTTTCGCGCCATGATCACCGGCGCCGAATTGGCCGAAGATGTCCGCGATTGGAGTGGCATCATTCCACGGATGCTGGCTGGCGAGGTAAACCAGGACGAACTGGATGCTGCCGTGCCCGAACTGCCGGTGATCGCCCGCCGCGGCGAACGCATCACGGACGAAATGGCCGAGCGTCTCGTTTCGCAACCGGTGAACCTGCTCAGGTTGGTTTCTCGCCGTGCTGGAGCGGAAGCGCGCGGGGTAGCGCCAGAGGCAGTGCGCAACCCGATGTCGCTGCCGGTGCGTGCGTATTCCCCGGCGAGTGCCGCGGTGCTGGCAGTGCCCGGCACCGTACTCACCGCGGAGGCTGCGGCCCGCATCCACGAATTGCAAATGGAGGGGCTGACCCCCCGCGAGGCGGACGCGGACGCACCCGCCGCGGTCACCCTCGACTTCACGGCAGGCGTTCCTGCGCTCGCTCCTGGCTTCGACGCGGGGCGCATCAGCGCCGCGACGGACGCGATTCCGACGTACGTCGAGCCGCGCGTGACTCGCATCACCGCCTGGCTCTCGGCCACCGAGGAGGAGAACGCCCGCATCGCCCAGGCGAACGCCCCGCTTTCGCCGGGGGGCACCTTCGTCAACGAGTTTGTGCTCTGCCGCGAACGCGGCGACTTTCCGCTCCTCGAGCCGGATCAGATCGACTTCATGGACGTAGCGCCGGACCAGTTGGTATCGGTCGCTGCCGCGCTGATCCCTTTCCTCGAACATGACGACGCGAACCGCGCCCTGATGGGTTCGAACATGCAGCGCCAGGCGGTGCCGCTGCTCTTTCCAGAGGCGCCGCTCGTTGGAACCGGGCTCGAAGAGACCGTTGCGCGCGACTCGGGTTCGGTGGTCGCTGCCCGGCGCGCGGGCATAATCGAAGCGGTTACGGCAGACCACATCATCATCGACACCGGGGGTGGTGCCGGCGCGAGTTCAGATGACGAGCCGTTGCGGCGCTTGGCGCAGTACGACCGGTACCGGATGAAGAAGTACTGGCGCACAAACCAGGATACTGCCATCAACCAGCGCCCGCTGGTGAAGAAGGGGCAGCAGGTAGAGCGCGGCGAAACACTGGCCGACGGTGCCTCGACAGATCATGGCGAGCTCGCCTTGGGCCGGAATCTGCTCGTGGCGTTCATGCCGTGGTACGGGCACAACTTCGAGGACGCTATCG
>JBBSMO010000698.1:0-1722 GCA_038233155.1 Longimicrobiales bacterium | reverse complement strand
GGTCGCTCTATCTGCTCAGCTTCTCCCGCCGGCGCTGTTTTGCTTCCTGCGCCGCCGCGTGCTCCAACTTGAGCGATAGGTAGCGCAGCTCGTCGGATTGCCGCACCAATTCCCGTGCCATCTTCCGCAACGAGTCCGGCGACGGACGCCGCTTCCCGCCCCGCCACTGGGTGAGAGCGAGCGGTTGCATCCCAATCGCGCGAGCGAGCTGGGCCTGGGTCGGTGCGTAGACGTCGCTCGCCTTGGTCACGAGATCCGTCACCGGATCTTCGTCCTCGAGCGGGACCAGATTGCCCTGGTCGCCGGAGCGCATAGCGGCCGCTATGCGGCGGGGTTGGGTATGCATAATCAAAGCTATGCAGATGGCGCGGGTTTCGCAGGAGAAGAAAAAACGAATACCGACGCCACCCGCACCCTTTATGGTCATGGAAACAGCTTCGTCCCCTGCCGCCCTGCCCGCTGTTCTTGAGGACGGGCTTCTTGTCGCCGCGGTGGAGCAAATGGCGGCACGCTGGCGCACCTCGGCCGGGCGGTCGGTCGCGGCGCACCGATACGCCACTGCCCGGCACTGGTCGCAGCGCCCGTGCATCCGGCTGCCCGCGACGAACTGCCGCCAGATGCCGCAGCAGGGATCACCATGGTGCTCCAAGGTGTCCCCGGGGGTCCCTGGATCCACCACCACAGGGCCACCGCGGCGAGGATAGGGACGGCCACCCAGCCGGCCCACCAAGCGGCGAGGGGGATCGCAATTGCCCAGATGGCGCGACGGTAGCTGCGCTGACGTCCGGGCGTGGAGTTCTCCGGCGAGGCGAGGAAACGAGAGCACGCCTACCCGCAACGAATGCTTGTGGAAATCGCTGTATGACGCCCGAAAAGCGTCAGTCTGTATCAATTACCCGTGACTGAGAGTCATGGGTTTGCCTCTGGGCTCCACCGCAGTCCGGCGTACCTTTGCAGGCGTACCGTTTTGGCTTGATTGTCACCGACTCTCAGGGCGTTTCAGCCTCGAACTCGATGTCGAGGTGCTCGAGCAGACGGTTGATGATTTCCTCCTGCTTGTCCACATCGTGGAGGGACCCAATCCGCTCCAAGAGGCGGTCCTTCGATATGGTGCGGATCTGCTGCGGCATCACGATGCTACTGAACCCGGTGCTCAGGATCTCCTCTGGAAGGAGAACCTCATGCGTGTAGACCTTCCGCTGCTTGCCCTCAAGCTTGGTCAGCGAGACAATCGTGACCAGGGAGGTTGCCCGGTTGAACCCGTCATTCGAGACAACAAGAACAGGGCGGCGATCCCCGCCCTGTTCACTTCCGACAGGGAAGTTCAGGTCCTCCCAGTAGAACTCCCATCGCTTCACCTCGTCCTTCTTGGGATCGAAGCGTGCCATCGGCTATCGGTCCGAATCCGTGATTCCGTCGTTGAGCGTGCGATCGAACGCTGCCGTGGTCGATTCCATGTCCTCGACGTATGCTGGATCCGCCGCAGCTTCGCGATATGAGGCGTAGACCTTTTCCCGGCGCAGCTCGCGGAGGCGTGCGACCACGGCCGCTTCGACGAACTCGTTCTGGCTGGCAGCCGCGCCACTCTCTACAGCCTTCTTCACCGCGTTGAGCGTCGACGTGTGTATCTGCACGCTCGTCTTCTTGAGCGGATCGCGCGCGGGGCTGCGACGGCGGGTGCGAGTGCTCGAGTTGGACTGGAGAGTGGGGGCAGGCATCGGT
>JBBSMO010000697.1:0-1723 GCA_038233155.1 Longimicrobiales bacterium | reverse complement strand
GCTTCAGCAGCACCGGCTTGTTTGCCCGGCCGGCACGCCGCAGTAGCGAGTAGTTCTGCATATTGCGCGCGCCAATCTGGATGATGTCGGCGTACTCGGCTACCGCCTCTATGCCCTCCGAGTCTATGGCTTCGGTTACAATCGCCATGCCCGTTTCCTCGCGGGCCCTCGCGAGCAGCTCGAGCCCCTGGATCCCTAATCCTTGGAAGGAATAGGGGGATGATCGCGGCTTGAAGGCCCCGGCCCGCAGCACCGTCACTCCGCGCGCGTGAAGCGTGCGGGCGATTCCCAGGATCTGCGCCTCGGATTCCACGGCGCAGGGCCCAGCCATGGTCACCACTTCGCTGCCCCCGATTACCGTGCCGTTCGCGAGCGTTATCAGCGTCGGTTCCTCTCGCCATTCCCGCGAGACCTGCTTGTACGGCTGCGTGACGTGGATGATGCGCTGCACACCCGGCAGCGCCTCCAAGCGGCTCGAATCTACCTTGCCGTCATTGCCGACGAGGCCAATCGCGGTGCGCTGCCGCCCCGGCATGGGGCAGGCCTCGTAGCCGAGCTCGCGGATCATGGCGACCACTTCATCCACATCCGCAGAGGCGGCGTTGTGGCTCATTACAACGAGCATAGGGGACGGGCGAAGAGTGGATCAGCGAGAAACAGGTTACCCGAATCTACCCGTTGGGCGGCGCAGCGTCCAGCGGGCGCTTATGCGACCCGGTCGCTCATCGCCCAGGCTCCCTGCAACTCGACGCCCACGAGCGATGAAACGCCCGCCTCCTCCATCGTGACGCCATACAGCCAATCGGCGGCTTCCATGGTGCGCGCGTTGTGAGTAATGACAACGAACTGGGTATCGGCCTTAAAATCTTGCAATAGCTGGATGAAGCGACCCACGTTCGAGTCATCGAGCGGGGCGTCTACCTCGTCCAGCACACAGAAAGGAGAGGGCTTGACGAGGTAGAGCGCGAACAGCAGGGCCAGCGCGGTTAGGGTGCGCTCGCCGCCCGAAAGCAGGTGGATGTGCTGCGTCCGCTTGCCTTTGGGAGATGCCTGAATCTCGATGGGCGAGTCCAGCGGGTCGTCGGGATCGCTCAACCAGAGATCACACTGGCCGCCGTGAAAGAGCGACTGGAAGGTGCGGTGGAAGTTCTGCCGCACCTGTTCGAAGGTTTCAAGGAAGACATCGCGCGCCGTCTCGTCAATTCGGCGCACGGCAGCGGCAATGTCGTTGCGGGCAGAGATCAGGTCGGCATGTTGGGTATGCAGGAATTCGAGCCGGCGCCCTTCTTCAGCGTGCTCCTCGACCGCAAGCATATTAACGGGGCCGAGGCCGTCGAGTTGCTCGCTGATGCGGACCAGTTCGGCGCGCAACGAAGCATCATCTGCCGGGGCGGGTTCAGCTTCCGCGGCGAGCAGCTCCCACGGCTGGTTCCATTCCGCCTCGAGCCGCTCCCGCGCGCGGCCGATCCGCGAGCGCGCCTCTGCCAGTTCTAGTTCTAAACGGTGCCTCTGCTCGCCCGCCTCCGTTCCGGCGTTTCGCGCCGCGCGCGCGGCGCGGGAGGCGTCGGCCACCTGAGAATCTAGCGCGGCCAGGTGGCCATCCAGCTCTTCGACCGCCGACGCTAGCCTTGCACGTTGGGCGCGCAAAGCTGCCAGTTCTACCTCTGTCGTCGCCCGCAGCGCCTCGAGTCCGCGAGCGGTTTCTTGCAGCTCCGTACCTTCG
>JBBSMO010000696.1:0-1725 GCA_038233155.1 Longimicrobiales bacterium | reverse complement strand
TCGGCGCCCGAGCCCGGCAGGCCGCGCATCTCGCCGGCGATTTGACGCTGCTCCTCAGCGAGGCGTTTGGCGCGCGCGAGGGCGTTGCTCACCTCACCTTCGCGGCCAGAGGCGCTACCCCGCTCGAGCTGGCGTTGCGCTTCACCGAGGCGGTTCAGGGCGCGCTCCGCGTCCGCCGTATTGCCGCTCGCGCCCTGCGCGGCGGACTGGCGCATCGCATCAGCCGCTTCCTTGAGGCGGCGGGCGGCATCCATCAGCTCAGGGCGGCGGTTTTCTCGCGATAGGCGCTCGAGGCGCCGCACGGCTTCTTCGGCCTCCTCCGCGATCTCCCGCTGTGCTTGAGCGGCTTGGCGCTGGTTGCGCTGGGCTAGCGCCTCGATGCGCAGCTTTTCGTTCTCGCGTTCCTGCCGCTGGGCGAGCTCCTTGAGGCGCGCGATGGTTTCGTCTATCTGCTCTTGTTCCTGCTGCCGCTCGCCGCGTTCGACCGTCTCGTACTGATTGCGAAGCTTATCGAGTTCGAGCCCGAACAAGTCGGCCAGGTCTTCGGCGCTCGGGCTGCCCCCGCCGCCCTGGTTCTGGCCGCCCGAGCCGACCTGCACGTCACGGTATTCTGCCTCCGCGCGCTGCAACTGCTGCAGCGCCCGTTGTTGGGCCGGCAGCGCGTTCTGCGGAGCACCGGCTTTCAAGCGGTCCGCGGCTGTGGCCATTTCAGCACCCGCACGGGGCAGCGCTTCCGCGATCTTGCGGAACGACGAGTCGCCGGTAACGCCACGGTTGTTCATCCGTTGGGCAAGCGTCGCGACCTGTTCCCGCAATGCCTGTTGCGCGAGCCCGATGGTGACCAGGTGTTCTTCGAATTGCTTGGATGTGCGCTCGTCCCGGTCGCGGATCAGATTGAACGTAGCGGCGATGATCTCTCGCTGGCGCTGAGAAAGAGCGCCATTCGCGTCAGACTCGCCGCCGCTCTGGCCGCCGCCGCCTTGTGCGCCGCCCCCGCGCTCTTCCGCCTGCCGGAAGTCGCGCGAGAAGGGAGTAATCTGCACGAAGTAGATGTCGCTGGTCGCTGACTTCCTGCCGTCCGTTGCGTTGTTGTCTGCCGCGCGGGCGTAGTAGGAGATGAAATCTCCCGGCTGCAGATCAAGCTCTTCGAGGAAGAAGGTGTGGCCGGCGGAAACCTCCCGCAGCGGCTTCGCGCCCCGATACAGATCCACCGTTTGCTCCGGCTCGCCATTCACCGAGTAAACCAGCTCGAGCCGGCTGATGCCGAAATCGTCCTCTGCAGAGGCTTCGAGGAAGACCTCGTCGATCAGCGTGGCACGCGTGTCGCGGCCGGGTTCGGAGAAGGCGACGGTTGGCGCCGAGTCTTCGATGACGTCAACGGTATACTGGGGCGACGCCAGCAGCGGCTCCGCGCCGGGCCGCTGCAACTCGATGCCGTATAGCCCCTCGGCGTTGACGCGAAGCTCGCCAGCAAGCCACCCCGCCGAGTCGGCGGTCAGCGGGATGGGTTGCCCGTCGCTCCGCACGATCTGGCCACCGGGTACGGGCATGGTGGGAGAAACCAGCACCCGTACCCGCGTGCCGCGCACGGCAGCGATGTCACCGCCGTCCTCTACACGCCTGGGCTCGAGACCGGTGTAGGCGGGAAAGTGATACTCGAGGACGAGCCGGTCTACGTACGGAAGATCCGCTACGGAGATGCGGAATACCGAAGAGCGTACGCCC
>JBBSMO010000695.1:0-1728 GCA_038233155.1 Longimicrobiales bacterium | reverse complement strand
GCGTTCGGGAGAGACGAGGTTGACGAGAGTGTAGCCGTTCACGCACCCGCCCGAGACGACAAACCGCAATTCCGCCCGCCTCCCGCTGCGGAGGGCGAGCATACGGGCGTAGGAAACGTCGCGCGTCAGCTCGTCGAGAGTGGCACGCATCCGCGACCGTGCAATCCACCCGCTGAACGCGGGGACTGCCAACCCGGCGACGATCGCGACGATCACGAGAGTCATCACCATCTCGATCAGCGTGAAGGCGCGCCGCCGTTCGCGCGAGGGGCGAACCAGCGGCCGGGTGCGACGGACGCCTGCGGTGCGGAGTGCCACGGGATGTGCCAGCCAAGACAGGGAAATACGAACCGCCGCGAAAGGTGCTACTCGAGGCCGTAGTCCTTTATCTTATACGACAGCGCCTTGACGGACAACTCCAATATGTCGGCGGCGCGCGTCCGGTTGCCGTTCGCCTGGTCCAGAGCCCGTGCAATCAGTTCCTTCTCGAGCGCGGGAAGCCTCCGCTTCACCGAGAGATCTCCGTCGTCGTCGCCGAGGGGGAAAAGCGCCGTTCCCTGGCGCACATGGGGAGGCAGGTGCTCCGGTCCGGGTGCGCCGTGCGAGAGAATGAGCGCGCGCTCGAGTACGTTCTGGAGCTCCCGCACGTTGCCGGGCCAGGGATAGGCGAGCAGCAGGGGGTTCAGCTCCGCCGGAAAATCACCCACTTCGATCCCTAACCGCTCCGCATGCCCCCGGAAGAAATGTTCGGCTATGGGCACGATGTCGTCAGGGCGGGCGCGCAACGATGGCAGATGCAGATGGATGACGTTGATGCGATAGAACAGATCCTCCCTGAAGTCACCCTCGAGCACCATCGCGGGCAGATCCCGGGAGGTGGCGGCAAGTACCCGTACGTCGATGTCCTTCGCCGCGGCGCCGCCGACGGGCCGAAGCTTCCGCTCCTGCAGCACTCGTAGCAGCTTGACCTGCAGCGACTGGGGCAGCTCGCCTATTTCGTCCAGGAAGATGGTGCCGCCGTGGGCCTCGCCGAACAACCCCTCGCGAGCCTTGTCGGCCCCGGTAAAGGCGCCCTTTTCATGCCCGAAGAGCTCGGTCTCGAGCAAGTTCTCCGGGATCGCGCCGCAGTTCACCGCTACGAAGGCGTGACCGGAACGGGGGGACTGCTGGTGAATGAGCCGCGCTACAGCCTCCTTGCCCGTTCCGCTTTCTCCGGTGACCAGGACTGTGCTGGGGTACTGGGCGACACGGTCCGCTAGCTGCAGCACCTCGCGCATGCTTGCCGACTTGGCAATGATCGTTTTGCCCCCCGGTACCTCGCCCACCTGCTTCTTCAGCCGGGTCACTTCGCGCCTGAGCTGCTCCCGCTCTTCGGCCTTGCGGATGGTGAGGAGGACCTCGTCCGCGTTGAACGGCTTCGAGATGTAGTCGTATGCGCCACGCTGCATCGCCTGCATGGCGGTATCGAGAGTCCCGTACGCACTCATCATCAGCACCAAAGCCTCGCCGCCCGCGGCCGCGTAGCTTTCCAGAAAGCCGAGCCCGTCGAGCTTGGGCATGCGAATGTCGCAAAGGATCAGGTCCGGCTGCTCGGCGAGCGCGACGCGCAGTCCCGCTTCGCCGTTCTCGGCGGTGAAGACGGTGTAGTCCTCCTCCTGCAGAATCAGCGTCAGGGTATGGCGAAGCCCGGCTTCATCATCGATGACGAGAATGGTGCGCTGGCTCACG
>JBBSMO010000694.1:0-1736 GCA_038233155.1 Longimicrobiales bacterium | reverse complement strand
GCCAGGAGCTGTTGCGGCGTTGCGAGGCGGCGGGCGTCGAATGGTTCGCAGGGGCCGCGCTGGCGGCGCAGCACGACGCAGGCTCCACGCGTATCGCATCAGGGGGCGAAGCATCAGTCACGGCGACACTGGTGATAGACGCGACGGGACATCGTCCCGCGTTGGTCCGCGTACCGCCGCAACCGCGGACGGCCTTCCAAACGGCGTACGGGCTGACTATCGATGCGCCCGCGGGTACCCTAGACCCCGGCGAGGCACTGCTGATGGATTGGCGGCAGCCAGCCAGCGGGCACGGTCAATTGCCGCCGTCTTTTCTGTACGCCTTTCCCCTCGCCGACGGGCGCATCTTCGCAGAGGAGACAGTGCTCGCCGCCCGCCCGGCGGTCGCGCCCGCTCGCCTGCGGCCCCGCCTGATCCAGCGCCTGCGAGAGCGGGGCATCACCCTTCCCGAGTCTGCAGATACAGACGCCGAGCAAGTGTGGATTCCAATGGGCGGCGCCATTCCCCCGCCGCAGCGGGTGATCGGCTTCGGCGGTGCCGCCGCCATGGTGAACCCTGCCACTGGCTACATGCTCACCCAGGTTCTGGCGGTGGCGCCGCCCCTCGCCGATGCCATTTCCGCTGGGTTTCGCGACGGGCTCTCGCCGGCCGCGGTATCCGTTGCAGCATGGGAGGCCCTCTGGCCTCCGGACAAACGCCGGGCCTACGCACTGCAGCGCTTCGGCACCGAGCTTCTGCTGCGGCTGGACGAGCGGGGCACGCAACGCTTCTTCGCGGCCTTTTTCAAGCTCGAACCGCACCTCTGGCAAGGCTACCTGAGCGGCCGCATGCCCGCAACACAGGTAGCCGCGGTGATGCGTACGCTCTTCCTTCGCCTGCCGTGGAGCATCCGGGCTGAGATTCTTCGGACCGCCTGGGGGACCGAAGGGGTGCGGCTGATCGAAGCGGCGGCCGGGTTGCAAAGGCCGTAACGAGGTTCGCCTCCCCGGCCGCGAGGGGGCACCTGCTTGCGCACGGTCCGCGCGTGTACAATCTTCGTACAACCTCTGCGGAGGTGTGCCCGAACACGCATTATCGCCCCAACCTGTTGCGGTCTATGAGATTGTCCGCTGTTCACGCCCGCCCCGTCCGCCGCACCTCCTCCCCGGGCGGCCTGTGTTCGGACGCCGGGCTTCACGACGTCGAGCGCTTGATGGTCGCGCTCGCCACCGATGCTCCGGGGGGCGAAGTCGGTTGGATCGTGCGCGAACACCTGGACACTGGCGGCAAGCGCCTGCGCGCCCGATTGGCGCTGGCTACGCTCGAGGCGCTAGGTGGTGAAAGATCTGCGGGAACGGGTTGGGCGGCGGCTTGCGAGTTGCTCCACAATGCGACGCTGATACACGACGATCTTCAGGACGGCGACCGCACCCGCCGGGGCAAGCCGACAGCGTGGGTGCGGCACGGCGCCGCGCAGGCGATCAATGCCGGGGACCTGATGCTGACCCTCCCCTATCTGGCACTCGAACACATCTACGCGGCGGCCGCATTGCGTTGGGCGCTGGCGATGACACTGGCGCGTCACGCAGGGCGGGTGGTCTGCGGCCAATCAGCAGAGCTTGCTCTGGATGGCAGAGAGGCAGGGTGGGATGACTACCTCGCCGCTGTCACCGGCAAGACGAGCGCACTGTTTCAGCTTCCGGTCGAGGGTGCGGCGCTGCTCGCAGGGTGCAATGAAGCGGAGGCCGCTACCATTG
>JBBSMO010000693.1:0-1755 GCA_038233155.1 Longimicrobiales bacterium | reverse complement strand
CGTGTCCAGTGCAGGTTGCGGATGCCGCGGCTCTCCCATACCGCGCTGGGCCCCATCCACGAGCCGTTGTCCTGCATCCCCCCGTACACATTGAAGGGAATGGCGTCGTCGACATCCAGGTGATAGAACTGCGCCACGGGCAAATTCTCTACGAAGCGCCAGTTGTCGCCGCCGTCCCGGGAGATGCCGATTCCGCCGTCGTTGCCCTGTAGCAGAAGGCCGCCGCCCTCGCCGATCCAAAGCTCGTGGATATCGCCATGGATCTTCTGCGACGGGACCACCGTCTTCCACGTCTTTCCTTCGTCTCTGCTGACCTGCAAGTTGGAATGGAGCGAGTACAGCGTGTTCGGGTCCGTCGGGTGAACCCGGATGTCGGCGTAATAGAACGGGCGCGGGGCGATGCCCGGCTCGTCGTTCAGCGTCGCCCAGCTTCGGCCGCCGTCGCGCGAGCGGATCAGCGCGCTCTTCTCCGCTTCCACCAGTGCGGTGACGATGGCGGGGTTGCTCTGGGAGATGGCGATTCCAATGCGCCCTAGCTCGCCTTCCGGCAGACCGTCCTCGGCAGTGAGCCGGCGCCACGTTTCACCCGCGTCTTCCGAAACGTACAGACCGCTCCTCGGCCCGCCGCTGTTGAAGAACCATGGCCAGCGGCGGAACTCCCACATTGCCGCGAACAGCTTGTCTGGATTCGACGGATCGATGACCAGGTCCGCTACGCCGGTCCCGGCGTTGACGTACAGCACCTTGCGCCAGCTTTGGCCGCCGTCCGTGGTCTTGAACACACCGCGCTGCTCGCCATCGCTCCAGGCGGGTCCCATCACGCCGGCCCAGACGATGTCAGGATTGGTCGGGTGCGTGATGATCCGGTGGATGCGCTCCGAGTCGCTGAGCCCCAGGTGCTGCCAGCTCTCGCCGAAATCCGTGCTCTTGTAGATGCCGTTCCCTACGCCCGCGCTGTTTCGCGGGTTGCCTTCGCCCGCCCCCGCCCAGACAATGCGCGGGTCCGGCTGGAAGATCTTGACCGCCCCGATGCCGAGCATCGGCTGCTCGTCGAAAACCGGCGTCCAGGTGATGCCGCCATTCTCCGAACGCCAAACCCCGCCCGTAGCCGCGCCGGCGAAGATGCTGTCCGGCTGCGCCCGCACCACATCGATGGCCGTGACGCGGCCGCTCATCCCCGCGGGGCCGATCGAGCGCGCCTGCATTGCGTCCAGTTTGTCTATGGGGAGCTGGGCCGCCGCGGGAGTGCAGAACACCAAAAGCAGCAGCGTAGCAGTGATATAGTGTGGCACGAGCGGTCGGATCTGCTTCATGTATCGGAGATTGGAGATGCCCGTAGGGCGGTTGATTGGCTGCGGCCTGGCGGACATGCGCCGCAACGCGGCGCGGTCACACATCCCGCGCGTGCCCCGGCCAGCGCGCACGGGGGATGCCGTCTACCACCTCGTAGAAGCCGAGATCGCTTTCGGTGAGCAGCTTGGTGGCGTAGGCGATCTGTCCCGTGTGCATGCCGAAGTGCTCGACGGCGTGATAAATGGCCTCGAGCCCCGTGACATCGCGGCCTTGCACCTGGCGGCGCTCGAGCAGCCCCGCGGGATCGAGCGTTGCTAGTACTGCATCGGCCTCGTTCACCGCGCCCTCGAGGTGAGCGAGCAGCTCCGACGCCGTTGGGCTACCAGGGTCGCCGAACTCGGCCTCGCGCTGCCGCACGTCGGGCACCCCGCCCACCCCGCTGATCACCCATTGCCGCAGGTT
>JBBSMO010000692.1:0-1757 GCA_038233155.1 Longimicrobiales bacterium | reverse complement strand
TGGCGAAACGGCGTTTGGTGGAACCGGGCGGTCTGCGGACCGGTTCGAGTCGAGTCTCAGGAGGCTGCCCGCTGCGGCACCTCATCGTCCTGCATTGCCTGAGGCCCGGTAATGGTGAGGCGGAGCATCAACGCCCACCGCTCGCGTTGGTTGCCGCGAAGCGGAATCAGGCGATGACCATCCGGGCCGCAGCCATCGTTCATGCCGCTGTACGACCCCGGCACATCTCCCAGACGTGCAAGCTCACGGTCTATGAGCCGGCGAACAACATCATCCTCGTGGGTCACGCTCGCCATCATGCGCAAGCGGGTAACTGCGTACTGTTCTTGCCCGGCGCTCTTCGCGGCGGTGACGTAGTCCCGCAGTTCGTCCTCGAAGGTTGCCGAAAAGCCGTCGCGCAGAGAAAGAAAGGCAAGGGTACAGCGTGCGCGTACCACATCTGGAGCTACCTGGACTACACGGCGGCAGAACCTTGCAGCTTCTTCGTAATCCCCCGCAATGAGATACATGTCGATCGCAGCGCCGAAGTGGCGCAGCGCCCGGCCGCGCTCTCCGGCCGCTACACAAAGCTCGGCGATACGGCGCAACATCTCCGGGCGGCGCTCGGCGGGCTTGGTACAGGCCCGGTCCTCGAGGCGCATGATCTCGCGCCGCAGCCGTTTCGGGCTGCGGAGGCCGGGGATAGTCAGCAGAAGGTGTCGCAACATCTCGGGACTTCGGGAGGGTCCGGGCGGGAGAATCGAGCGCGCACGCGCGCTATGGTCGCTTGGTACAGAGTTTCGGCCGTAGCCGGGGGGCACTTGAGTTTATACGCACTTGCTCTGCGCGGGAGCGGAGCGGCCCCTCACCACGCTGCGGCGGCCATCCCGGCCGCGACCGCAACCAAAGCGACAGCGACGCTGGCCGACAGATAGAGCGCCGCCTGGCCCCACGCCGCCTGCTGCAGCATGAGAACAGCTTCGTAGCTGAAGGTGCTGAAGGTAGTAAAGGCACCGCAAAAGCCGGCGGTGACCAGCAGGCGCAACCCCGGCGAGATGTCGCCAGCGGCCGCCCAGACGACCGCGTAGCCGAGCAAGAACGAGCCGGCCAGGTTCGCGGCCAACGTACCCCAGGGAAAGGCCGTGCCCAGCCACCGGGCCATCCAAACGCTTAGCCCGTATCGTGCGAGCGTGCCCAGTGCTCCGCCGCTTACCAGGTAGACAACGATCATGATGGCAGCCTTGAAAGTTGAAAAAGCCCGCTACCGGGCGGGCCGGAGCGGGCAGTGATCGTTCGATAGCGGGCGTTCAGCCGCCCGCGCCACCCGTGCGGGTCAGCCGCCAATCTACCCGGGAAATTTGGGCGGCGCCGACAACGGCGCTCTTGCTGAATGGCTCGGTCGTCTCGAGCGTGTAGTTGGCGGGAACGCGAACAGTCACGGAGTAGGTGGCGGCGGGCAGATTGTCCACTCGGTATTGACCCTGCGTATCTGTACTTGCTGAGTCGGTGTTCACGACGATGACGGTGACGCCGCCGACAGGGACTCCCGCAGCGGTCACCTGGCCTACGATCGAGCCCGGGTCCTGCTCGCCCCCGGTGCTCCCCGGTTCGGAAAACAGGTTGTCACCCCGGCAACCGGCCGTACTCAGCAGAACCGCCAGTAGCGCGGCGATGGAACCCATTCTTCGTGTGCTCATCAATCCCCTCTGGTTCGCGACCATGCCTTGCTGCCCTTGTTCCCCGCGAGTTGCAATCCGCACGCCAGCCGTAGCGGCTTC
>JBBSMO010000691.1:0-1760 GCA_038233155.1 Longimicrobiales bacterium | reverse complement strand
TCAAACCGCGCCAGCCATCCCTGCCGGCTGGTGTGGGGGACGGGCCGGTAGCCGTCCACTACGGGGATGCGTGCGCGGTCCAGCATCTCGAGCTCGAAAGAGGGCCAGCGCATCACCGCGCGCGTGATGCCGGTGATCAGCGTGGCGGTGGCGATCATCAGCGCCGGGCTCGGGGTGAAGTCCGCGGTGATCTCAATGCGGTCGCCGCGGGGCCGTACGCCGATCCCGGTCGAACGGCGGTTCGACGCGAGCAGCATCACCGGGACCGGGAGGATGTAGGCGAGCAGCAGCGCCAGCTTGTCGACGGTGCGGTTGCGGCCCTGGTAATGCCGCGGCAGTTCGAAGGAGATGTTGTAATGAGCGCTGAAGCCGCTGAGGCGCAGCTCGCGCCCGTTCCGCCGCTCCCAATGGTCCAACTCGCCGCGCAGAAAAAGGATCGCCTCCCACAGCGACCGTCCGGCCCGCGCGGCGCACCCGCGCTCGATCTCGATCACCGGTGTCGCCGCTTCGATCACGCCCGTATCGAAGTAGACCGCGCCGCCGGTCGGCAGGTGGTACGAGGTGCCGGTGCGGTGCATCATCGCCTGGCGGATGAATGCGCGCGGGCTGCCGAACAGCGCTTCGGGCCGCACCGGTACGCCGTCGGCGAAGAGGGTGAACTCGGCCTCCATGCCGATCGCCGCGAGCTGCAGGCTGGCGCTGCTGCCGGACGCCTTGCCGCCGGATGACTTCGCCGGCAGCGCCTGCGGGTGAACCCTAGCGGATCCGCTTCCCGTCACCGGCAATGCGCCGCCCTCAGAGGGCGCCAGCATCCGCATCCCCCGCCGCTCCATGCGGCACTACGGCGGCGAAACCGAGGTCGAGGTGCACATGATCAAAGGCGAATCCGGCGCCGGCACCGTACGGGCGGGTCCAGATGCCGGGTAGCAGGCCCCGTGCAAGCTGGCTGTATTTCTCGATGCGTTCCTGCCGGTCCATCAGTTCGTCGCCAACCCGGTAGATATTAGCCGCCGCGCCCCAGCTATGCGGCGAGGCGGCGGCGGAGAGTGCGTGGGCCGGCGAACGGTACCCGCCATTCGCGGCAACCCGCACGATCGTCCCCACCTCCGCGCGCAGCACTTCGAGGTGCGTTGCGAGAAGAGCGATCGCGCAGGGAACGTACCGCGGAAAGGTGCGCATCGCATCTGCCTCGCGCACATCCACGTCGATCAACTCCCAAAGCCCGAAGTGCGGAGTCAACTGCGTCTCGAGCGCGGCCTCCCACGACGGGATCTCGTAGAAGAACCGCGGCAGCCGGCGGGCGCGGCCCTCGGCGTCGGGGAGCGGCTCGCCGGGGCGCAGCGCCGCGCGAAACTCCGCGTCCAGTTCGCGCCCGTCCACGACCTCGAGCGCGAGCGACGGGCGGTTAGTCGTCTGCATCGTCACCGGTCAGGTGCTGGTACACCGCCCGCGAGATCCGCGCGATCGTGTCGCGCCGTCCGTCCGTGCGGTCCGGCTTCCATTCGGTGAGGATCCCCAGTGCGTACGGCTCCCGTTCCGGCAGGTAGACCAGCGCGGCGTCGTGCGCCACTGTGGATATCTCCCCGGTTTTGTTCGCCACTCGGGTGCCTTCCGGCAACCCCGCCGGAATCCCGCTGCGGAACTCCTGCTGGTGCAGGATCTCGAGCATCTCAGCGCACGCTTCCGGCGAGACCGCCTGCTTCTCCTGGATCAGGCGGAGCACGGCGACGAGACCTTCCGCAGTGACCTCGTTGTTGATC
>JBBSMO010000690.1:0-1766 GCA_038233155.1 Longimicrobiales bacterium | reverse complement strand
GCCGCGTAGCGCGCGCGGACGTGCAGGGAGGTGCGATTCTTACTGCGGAGGGTGCCGGGATCGGTACGAGTGAGCAGCGCATCCGCACGCTGTACCCGAATCTGATCGTCCGACCGCACAAGTACGTGGACGGCAACTACCTGATCGTGATGCCCCATAACCACGCGGACACGACTCGTCGGCTCCTCTTCGAAACCCGGGAGGGTCGGGTGACCAGCTTCCGCGGCGGCTTGCTGCCCGAGGTGCAGTGGGTCGAGGGGTGCTCCTGAGCCAGCGGGCTTTGCACCGCCTTTCCATCAACGAGTCAACAACCATGAAACAGACGCATACATTCGACGCGATCATCCAAGCAGCCGGCGGCGGTGGTGCGTTCATCACCGTTCCCTTTGATGCTGAAGAGGCGTTCGGCAAGAAGCGCGTCCGGGTCCAGGCGACCATCGACGGCGAAGCGTATCGCGGAACTCTCACCCGCATGGGTAGTCCCGACCACATCCTGATCGTGCTCAAGGAGATTCGCGAACGCATCGGCAAGCAGCCGGGCGATCAAGTTCACGTGACGCTGAAGGAGGACACCGAACCGCGCGTGGTCGACGTGCCGGCGGATCTCGATGCGGCACTCGCTGGCAATCACAGCGCCCGATCCTTCTTCGAGCAGCTCTCCTATACGCACCGTCGCGAGTACGTACAATGGATCGAGGAGGCGAAGCGCGCGGAGACGCGCCAGCGGCGCATCCAGCGGGCGGTCGAGATGCTCGAGCAGGGGGTCAAGGCGCGGTGAGCCTTTCGCGCCCGGCTTGTCCAGAGCCGCGCCACCCGTCAGATTGACCCGCCCGTCCTCCGCCGCTGCCGCCCCGTGTTGCCGATGCAGACCATCCAAACGCCCGATGCGCCCCCGCCCGCCGGCCACTATTCGCAGGCAATGGCCCACAACGGCACCATCTACATCTCGGGCCAGATGCCGGTGGACCCGCGGCGGCCGGAGGCGCCCCTCGGCACGGTCGAGGAGCAGACCGAGCAGGTGCTACGTAACATCGCCGAGATTCTGGCCGAGGCGGGCAGCGGGCTCGACCGGCTGCTGCAGGTCACCGTGTTTCTTTCAGACGTGTCGCTCTGGGACCGGATGAACACCGCCTACGCACGGGTGATGGGCGATCACCGGCCCGCGCGGGTGATCGTTCCGACATCGGAGCTGCGGCGGGACGCGCAGATCGCCATGAGCGCGATCGCCGCGGGTCCGGCATGACGGGCGATCACGAGCCGGCGCCAGCCGCGATCCTGCTGCGTTTATGACTGCCGCGGAATCGCTCGCCACGACCGTAGAGGCCATTCGGGCGCTCGTCGTTTCGGTAGATGCGGAACAGGGGCGCTGGAAGCCGGCTCCGGAGCAGTGGTCCATTCTCGAAGTCATTAACCACCTGGCGGATGAAGAAGTCGAGGATTTCCGCCGCCGGCTGGACCTTCTGCTTCACCACGCCGGAGCCGACTGGCCGCCGATCGATCCCCAGGGGTGGGTGACCGAACGTAGCTACAATCAGCGTGATCCCGCCGAGTCGCTGCAGCGCTTTCTGAACGAGCGGCAGCGGTCGCTCGAATGGTTGCGAGAGCTGAAAACGCCGGACTGGACCCGCAGCTACACGCACCCAGCCATGGGCCGGATCTCGGCGGGCGGGCTGCTAGCGGCGTGGGCGGCGCACGACCTGCTCCACATCCGCCAGATCGCGCGTCTGCGCTTCGAGCACCTCGCAGTACAGGCGGAGCCCCGCACG
>JBBSMO010000689.1:0-1768 GCA_038233155.1 Longimicrobiales bacterium | reverse complement strand
GTTTGGCGGGGGATCGCTCACGCCTTTCCGTCCTTTTGAGTCCGCTCTTCCCACAGCTCCGCTTCCAGGGCACGCTCGGCCTCGCGCCCGCCGGGCCGGTTTACGTCCCGCGGCTCATTCAGGTGGACGTGACCGTCGGGCGTGGGACCGCCGAGCGGTTCACCCGGCGTACGCCGCTGTGCGGAGCCCTCGCCCGGGTGAGTAAGCGCCTCATCGAAACGCGCGGCCTTGGTGTGCAGCTCCAGCAGGAGCTCGTTGAAGCCGCCAGCGCCGAGATCCTGGACCAGCCGGGGGACCAGCCCTTTGAGGAGAACCAGGCGCTCGCCGGGTTCGAGATCGTCGATGCGGTGCACCAGCTCGCGAATCCGGTCGTGGTCAAGCCATTCGTAGAATGGATCGGATCTTTGTTCGGCCATGATTTCTCCTTGAGGTTTCTCTCCCGTTTCATCCACCGAGAGTGACGTCCTGCGTCTGGTACCACGCGAGTGCGTCCAGAAACTGTTCCGGCCGGGAGTCTGGCCAGAGCGTATCGATCACGTAAAAGTCCGCGTAGGCGCACTGCACTGGGAGAAAGCCCGAGAGACGCCGGTGCCCGCCCCAACGCACGACCAGATCCACCCGCGCAATGTGGCCGGAGGCCAGCGCCTGCGGGGCAGTGGCATACGACACGCCACCATTGGCGCGCGCGTACTGCAGTGCCGAGTACAGGTCCCACTGCCAGCCGTAGTTGACCAACAGGTTCACCCGGATGTCGCCGGCGCTGCGCGTCTGTGCGAAAGGGCGCAGGCCATCGGGAAAGAGCGCAGACTCGGTATCCCCCACCGCGAGCAGGGCGGCACCCGCTTCGCTCGCCCGCCGGCCGAACTCGGTACAAGCGGTGCGGAACTTCTCCACCTGCTCCGAGGGACGCTGGACGTTCTCCTTGGTGAACCCGTAGATCGACACCTCCTGGATCCCGACCTCCCGACAAAGATCCAGCAGGTGCAAGCCCGGCTCGATGCCGGGCGCATATCCGTCACCACGGCCCAAGCCCCGGGTATCGGCCCAGCGGCGGTTGCCATCCGGGATGAACCCCACGTGGCGGGGGATACGCGCGAACGGCATCATCCCTCCAGGAAGAAAGCACTCACGCGGCGCCGGGCCGCGGGGCGGCGGCAGAGCGCGGGCAGCGCGCGCAGACTCACCTCCCGCGGGGTCCGTCGGAGCCATAGGCGTCCCACCGCATCGTGCAAGCGCTTGGTTCGCAGCCACGCCCGCGTTTTCGGCTTCGGGTAGCGGGGGTCCAGGATCCGCCGCGCTACCTCTTCGCCGGTGATCAGCGCGGCATAGATCCCCTCCGCGGTGAGCCCCGAAGGCATCCCGGCGGCATCTCCCACCAGGTGCATGCCATGGGGGAAGTGGAAGCCGACGGGGTGCACCTCGATCGTCGCTCCTTCGTAGGGTGTGTCCCCCGGGTCGATCCCCAGCTCCGCCATGCGGCGCTCCAGAAAGGGGCGGATCGTGGCCGGTGGGATCAGCGCCTTGTTCGCACCGGCACCGATGCTAGTGTACTCCTCGTGCGGAAAGATCCAGAAGTAGCCGCTGGCGAGTGCGTCCGAGTCGAACTCGATGAAGAGTTGATCCCGCCACACTCCGGGGATGTTGAACTCGCCCGCGAAGAAGGTGCGGGGCGAGCGGAGCCCCAGCGCCCGCCGCACGGTGGAACGGGAGCCGTCCGCACCGACTAGGTGACGGTAGCGGAGCGTGCAACCGCCGACGGCAATGGTGC
>JBBSMO010000688.1:0-1773 GCA_038233155.1 Longimicrobiales bacterium | reverse complement strand
GCGGGGGAGTTAGCGGCGGCGGTCGAACAGGTGCCAGTCGAGCGGCTGTCGCCGTTCCTTGCCAACTATGTCGCCGCGATGGTCGAATTTGCCTGTCAGCGGTGCAGCGTCCCCGCACCCGGGTGGACGGCGCGCGTGCTTCCGCTCGAGGCACCCTACTTCGCCGCGCCGCTGAAGAGCCTCCGGCTGCACCTGCTCCGCGCCTCACCGGTCGCGTTCAAGCGCCGCAACCTGTTCGTGGACGCGACTGTCGGTGCACGGGTTTGACCGGCCGGAGTGCGCCCCATCCGACCGCCCTCACCCGAACCGAGATTCTTCGGCTGTTCGAGCGGCTCGATGCAGAACTGGCCAGCGGCGGCACGGAAGGCGAGATTTTCCTCGTCGGGGGTGCGGTCATGTGCCTCGCATTGCAAGCGCGAGCTGCCACGCGCGACGTTGATGCCGTCTTCCGCCCCGCGCGGGAGATCCGGGAAGCAGCCGCGCGGGTCGCGGCAAGTGCGGACGTTCCCGAGCGCTGGCTGAATGATGCGGTCAAGTGCTTTCTGAGCCCCCGCGGGGATTTTGATCCCTTTCTCGAGCTTCCGCACCTCCGTGTCTTCGTCGCGCGGCCCGAGTACCTGCTGGCGATGAAGTGCGCATCGATGCGGTTGGGCGAGGAGTTCCACGACCTCGATGACGTGCGGTACCTGCTCCGCTACCTGAACCTATCCACCGCAGGTGAGGCGCTTGGGGTGGTGACGCTGTATTTCGATGAAGATCAGCTCCCGCCGAAGACGCGCTTCGCTCTCGAAGAGCTGCTTCCCCGCTGAGCCGGCCGTGCCCCCGCCCGGGCCATGAAGACATGGCGATGCTCCCCGCCGACGAGCTGAACAGCCTCAAGCAGACCGCGCACCTGCTGCGATCGCCGGGAAATGCCGTTCGGCTCTTGAACGCACTGGCCCGCTCGCGCCAGGAGCCAGGAACCGCGTACGATTCGATCGAGGCGCTGAGCGCCGCCATCGAGGGGGGTGCCTGACCATTACTCCGGCACAACCGGCAGCGGCGGCAAACCAACCTGACGCCTCCGGCTGCATCTCCAGCCGGAGGCGCTCGACGTAAGCGCTCGTACAGAAAACGGGGTCAGGCCGCCCCCGGTCCGTAACGCTGCCCGCCGTTGTACAGAGGCCCGCTCTACACGGACGAGCCCTGGTCGGCGTCGTGCCGCCGGGCAAGCCAGTGCCGGTGTATTCCCGCGAGTACAACTGTGGTAACCACTACTTTCGCACCAGTGTGGTCGGCCGAAAATGGAAACCATATCAAGCCGAGCACGGCGATGCCACCGGCGACTGCCGCCCCGAACCGGCTTTCATACGATGCGAGGCTGCGTTTGGCGAACGACCCGGCCCACAGCATTCCCCCCGCGAGGAATACTAGAATTATTTCGTTCATCTCACACACCTCTCAGAAAACAAGCAGGGGCGGCGGTCTGACCCCGTTCTGATCGCCGCGGGCGAACTGCCCTGCATGCATTTAGCACATCGCATCTGCCAAGCCCGAATTTTCACTGCACAACGTGCACCAGCATCCCCATTCGCATAACGCGGCGCCAGGGTCGAGACTCCGCAGGCCCCCCAGCAGACAAGCAGCTTCGCCTGCTGCCAGTACGATCCGCAGGTAGGTTCGCCCGCTCCAATGCTCATTGAAACGGACGGTGAGAAGTTCCTTCTCTGCTTGCTATTCTGGGCGAGCCGGTCGTAAAAGCAACGACCAGCCACGCAGAAGCCCCACCCGCCG
>JBBSMO010000687.1:0-1774 GCA_038233155.1 Longimicrobiales bacterium | reverse complement strand
CGGCACAGGACCCGCGCCACGAACGGCTGCTGGAGGCGCTGGTGCGGGACCTCGCGATGGCCGGCGCGGCGGACGCGCCCGATATCGTGCACTGCCACACCTGGTACACCCATCTCGCTGGCTGCCTCGCGCGGCCGCTCACCGGCGCGCGGCTGGTGCTCACGACCCACTCGCTCGAGCCGCACCGTCCGTGGAAGGCGGAGCAGCTCGGCACCGCGTACGGCGCGACTGTGTGGATCGAGCGGACGGCGTACCGGAACGCCGATGGCGTCGTCGCGGTGTCACAGGCTATGAAGCGGGATGTGCAGGCGCTCTACGGCGTCGATCCCGGGCGGGTTCGCGTGATTCACAACGGGATCGACCCCGCCGAGTATCGCCCGCGCCCCGATCCCGCGGCGCTGCGGGAACTCGGCGTCGATCCTGACCTGCCCATCGTGCTCTTCGTAGGGCGCGTCACGCGACAGAAGGGGATTCTTCACCTGGTTCGCGCCATACCACACCTAGTGCCCGGCGTGCAGGTGGTTCTTTGCGCGGGTGCGCCCGATACCCCTGAGATCGCGGCCGAAATGGCCGGCGCGGTCGAGCAGGCGAAGCGCCAATCCGTTGCGCCTATCGTATGGATTCCGGAGATGCTGCCCCGGGAGACGACCATCGCGCTCTACTCGCACGCGGCCGTTTTCGTCTGCCCCTCGGTGTACGAGCCGTTCGGCATCATCAACCTCGAGGCGATGGCGTGCGAGACGCCGGTCGTCGCCTCCGCCGTGGGCGGGATCCCCGAGATCGTCGTGGACGGCGAGACGGGCCTGCTCGTCCATTTCGAGACGGAAGGAGAAGGCACCGCCGAGCCGGCCGACACGGCGGCGTTCTCGCGTGCGCTGGCCGACGGGGTGAACGAGCTGATCGGCGACCCGCAGCGGCGGGCGGCGATGGGCGCTGCGGCCCGCGCGCGGGTACTCGCACACTTCAGTTGGCAACGCATCGCAGCGGCGACGCTGGACTTCTACCGCGAGTCGCTCGACCAGCCGCATAGGCCGGAGGACGGATAACCAGGTCGCCAGCAGCTTGCCTGGCGGACGAGTCTGGCCGTGCTCGCTGAATGCTGCCATCTTGGTGCGTAATACACTTGCAATTCCCTCGAACAGCCGAAATTCCCTATGAAAGCTGTGCAACGTCCGGCGGGTTGGTTCGGTATCCTGTTCTCCATCTTCGCCGTCGGCTGCGCGGGCGCGGCGGGAGCGCCGCCCGCCTTGGAGCCGCCCGCAGCGGCGCCCGCGCCAGGCGCTGCCGAACTGGCCGTGGGCGGCCCGCCGCAACCGGCGGATCTGGTGCTGACCAACGGCAAGATCGTCACTATGGACCCCGCCAAACCGCAGGCGCAGGCGATCGCCATCATCGGCGACCGGATTGCGGCCGTGGGGGATGAGGAGCTGATCGGCACCTATTACGGCCCGGACACGCGGGTGATCGATCTCGAGGGACGGCTCGCCATCCCGGGGTTGATCGAGGGGCACGGGCACTTCATGGGTCTCGGGCGTGCACTCACCGTCTTGGACCTCACTACGGCGCGCAGTTGGGACGACATCGTCAAAATGGTGGGCGATGCGGCGCGGCAGGCGGAGCCCGGCGAGTGGATCGTTGGCCGCGGTTGGCACCAGGAAAAGTGGGACCGCGCACCCCAGCCGATGGTCGAGGGCAACCCAACCCACGCCGCGCTTTCGGCGGCATCTCCCGACAACCCGGTGTACCTGACGCACGCCAGCGGGCACGCCTCGTT
>JBBSMO010000686.1:0-1775 GCA_038233155.1 Longimicrobiales bacterium | reverse complement strand
GCTGCTTCGCACTGTCCACAATCGGCGGCACCCCGGCTCCGCGCGGCAGGACGATTGACACGGGATGCCCCAACCCCGACATTGCCCGCTCCAGCGCCCCGCCCGTACTCTACGGTGCCATTCGCATCCGGCGGTGCCTGCCGAAATTCGCGTTTCACATTCCGCATGTACAGACGCCCCGCCGGGGCGTCTCCTCACGAACCTCGCTCCCGCACTTCCACACTTTCTTGCTTCCGATCTTTTCCGACTTCCGCCGCCTCGCCGGCACGAGCACCCTGGTCCCGGTATGGGAGGAGGTGCTGTTCGATACCTGCACCGCGGTAGACGCCTACCATCGCATCTGCCGGCCGCCCTTTGGGTTCCTGCTCGAATCGGTCGTGGGCGGCGAGCGGTGGGCACGCTACACCTTTCTCGGCACCGAGCCCCGCTCCGCGTGGCGGCTGACGAGCGGCAGGCTCGACCGCTGGACGCCGGAAGCCGGGTGGACAGCAGGTGATGCGCCCGCCGACCCTCTGGCAGATTTCGGCACGATGCTGGCCCGTCACGAGTCTGCCCGCATCGACGGCCTGCCGAGATTCTGGGGCGGGCTGGTCGGCTTCTTCGGGTATGATGTGGTCAGGCACATCGAACGCTTGCCCGCTGCACCCGCTGACGAACTCGGGCTCCCGGATGCGCTGTTCATAGAGACCGGCACCATCATCGCCATCGACAACCTTTTCGGGCGCGCGAAAATCATCGTCGCCGTAGACACGACGGGTGATGACGGCGACCTTCGCAGCCGCTACGATGCCGCGGCCGAGCAGATCTCGGTGCTGCGGCGGCGGCTCGGGGAGGGCCCGCCCCTCCCGCCACTCGAGCTGCCGGCGGAACCCGCCGAGGACCCGCCCTTCCGCAGCACCTTCACGCGCGAGCGCTTCCAAAGCTGCGTCCGGCGCATCCAAGACTACATTCTAGCGGGAGATGCCTTCCAGGTGGTGCTGTCACAGCGCCTGTCGCTGCCGCTGCACGGCCGGCCCTTCGATCTGTACCGGGTGCTTCGCACCTTGAATCCGTCTCCCTACATGTTCTTTCTGGACCTGGACGGCTTTCAGCTAGTGGGCGCCTCGCCGGAGGTGCTGGTCCGTGTGGAGGACGGGCGCGTGGCGGTGCGGCCAATTGCCGGCACCCGGCGCCGCGGCGCCACTGCGGAGGAAGATGAGACGCTGGCGGCCGATCTGCTCGCGGACCCCAAGGAGCTAGCCGAGCACCTGATGCTGCTAGACCTCGGGCGCAACGATGTCGGCCGGGTGGCGAAGTACGGCAGTGTCCGCGTCACACAGCGCAACGCCATCGAACGCTACAGCCATGTGCTGCACATGGTCTCTACCGTGGAAGGCGAGCTAAGGCCGGAGCTTGGGGTGATGGATGCGCTTCGCGCGGCGTTCCCCGCCGGCACCGTATCCGGAGCGCCCAAAGTGCGGGCGATGCAGATCATAGACGAGCTCGAGCCCGCGCGCCGCGGCCCCTACGCCGGCGCGGCCGGCTGGTTCGGGTATGGCGGCGACGCGATGGATGTCGCCATCGCCATTCGCACCGTGATTGCGCAGGGTGGACAGGCGCACGTGCAGGCCGGCGCCGGCATCGTCGCGGACTCGGTCCCCGAAACCGAATACGAGGAAACGCTCAGCAAGGCGCGGGCGCTGCTGCGGGCGGTGCAGATGGCGACGGGGAGCTGAGGGGCGGCGGGAGACGAAAGGACGGGACTCTGCTCCCTCGCCCCACGCCACAGCCAAGTT
>JBBSMO010000685.1:0-1787 GCA_038233155.1 Longimicrobiales bacterium | reverse complement strand
TTCGCGCTGGAAACGCTTCCACCCTTTCTGATGGCGGGAACGCGGTTCCTCGTCGCCGGATCGCTGCTGTACGGGTGGGCGCGGCGCAACGGCCGCCCGGCGCCGACTGCCCGCCACTGGCGAGCGGCCGGCATCGTCGGAGCACTCCTGCTCTTCATCGGCAACGGAGGGGTGGTATGGGCCGAGCGTACGGTGCCGTCCGGCTTGGTAGCGCTGCTCGTGAGCACACTTCCCTTTTGGATGGTGCTGCTCGAGTTCCTGATCTTCCGCAAACGACCTGGGGCCTGGACGATCGCCGGGCTGTTGCTCGGCTTCTGCGGAATCGCCCTGCTCGTCGCGCCCGGGAGCATGCCGGACGGCGGCGGCATCGACTTGCTGGCTGCCGGAATTGTTCTGCTAGCCGCAATCGCCTGGGCCGCCGGCTCTCTCTACTCGCGCAGCGCCTCTCTCCCAGAATCGCCTCTGCTCGCGGCCTCTATGCAGATGTTAGCGGGTGGCGTGCTGCTCATCGCGCTCGGCAGCACAGCGGGCGAATGGGCGCAATTGCAACTGGCTGAAGTCAGCCTTAAAAGCTGGCTCGCGCTCGGCTACCTGATCGTTTTCGGGTCGCTGATCGCCTTCAGCGCCTATATCTGGCTGCTGCGTCATGCACCCATCGACAAGGTGTCGACGTACGCATACGTAAACCCTGTCGTCGCTGTGCTCCTGGGGTGGGGATTGGCCGGCGAGCCGCTGACCCCGCGGGTGCTATTGGCAGCAGCCGTGATCGTCGGCGCTGTGGCGCTGATCATCACCCGCCGTGCATCGCTACCGCGGGCCTAACATGGCGTCGCGCTTCGCCTTGAACTCTGTGCCTGGTTTCCACTCGGGCCAGGCCCCATCGGATATCTCCGCCACGCGGTACCCCACGCGGAAGAGGAGCTGGATGTCGTCCACCGCTCCGCTCAGATCCCAGTCCGGCTTGACCTCGTCCGACACCTTGTGGTAGTCGGCAGCGGTGTATTCCTCGCGCTTCTGCTCGCCGTAACCCGCGGGCTTGCCGATGAACACCGTGCCGGCGTCCGTGTACAGCGCCGGAACGCCCTGTTTCGCGAATTCGAAGTGGTCCGACCGGTAGAAGAAGCCTTTCTCGGGTTCGGGGTCGGGCTCGATGCGCCGTCCCTCCGCTGCTGCTTCGGCCGCGAGTAGGTCCTCGAGCGTCGAGTTGCCGTAGCCGACCACCACCAGGTCCTCGGTAGGGCCCCACTGGTTCACACCGTCTATGTTGATGTTCGCCAGCGTTGTTTCCAACGGGTACAGCGGGTTCTCCGCATAGAACTTCGCACCGAGCAACCCTTTCTCCTCCGCGGTCACTGCCAGAAAGAGAATCGAGCGCGCGGGCGGCTGCGGGAGCTCGGTATACGCCTGCGCGATCTCGAGCAGCGCCGCTATGCCCGAGGCGTTGTCCAGCGCGCCATTGAAGATCTGGTCGCCTTGCAACGTCGTGTCCCGCCCGAGATGATCCCAGTGGGAAGAATATACGACGTACTCGTCCCGAAGCGCCGGGTCTGCTCCCTCGAGTTTCGCCACTACATTGCGCGATTGGACCCGGCGCACCGTATTGCCCACCCGGAAATCCGCGGTCGCACCGAGGGGAACGGGCCGGAAATCGCGGCTCAGCGCTGCCCGCTTCAACTGCTGCAGATCGTGACCGGTGGCGGCGAGCAGCCGACGGGCAGCCGGCGTGCTGATCCACCCTTCTACCGCCACGCGGGTTTGGTCGCCACCTGCCACCTCGATGTCGAACT
>JBBSMO010000684.1:0-1789 GCA_038233155.1 Longimicrobiales bacterium | reverse complement strand
GCGATGAGCGCGCATTCGAAATACCACAGGTCGGTGGAACCGTCCGGAGACGCGTCCTTATAGCGCCGGCGCGCGCGCTCGGCGGGGATCAACACCGCCACGATGCTGCCCAGAAAGATCAACAGCCCGGGATAGCCGGTTTCGGCGAGCACGTTCAGATAAGTGCTGTGCGTGTCGCGCGTTCCACCCGCAAGCGCCAGCGCCGGATCGGCGGCGGCGTACGCGGCGTTTGCCTCCGGATAGGCTCCGAGGCCGACCCCAGAAAGCTTATGGTCGCCGATGATCTCTCCCGCGACGCGCCAGATCGTCCGCCGCTGACGGGCGGAGGAGTCCGCGGCGTCGCTCCGCGTCTCGCCGATCGTGGCGATCCGGTCCCAGGCACCGGAAGGGGATGCGAGCACGACCACCGTTCCCAGCAAGAGGAGGATGAGTGCGCCGCGGAGCTTCTTTCTCTGTCCGGTAAAAGCGAGCACGCCGAACATCGCGAGCGCGATAAAGCCGCCGCGCGACTCGGTCATCACCATCAACGTCGGGAGCACGATCACCGAAGCGAGAGCGCCTCTCCGCACCCACTTGTTGCCGTCATCGAGCAGGCCGGCCGCCATCGCCAACGGCAGGAGGGTGAGCGCCGCCAGATCGTTGGGGTTCTTGTAAAACCCATTCCACACGGCGCGGCCGGACAAGGTATAGCCGTAGACAAAGTTGTTGAAGAGTGCACCACGAACGGGATGGGTGGCGAACCAGAAAAGGAAAAACATTGAAAAGAACCGCAGCTGTACGATGCTCCGCAACGCGTTCACCGCTACCAGCGCGATCAGCCAGATCTTGCCATAATTCAGCAGGGTTTCACCGAGCAGAGACGGGTACGGGCTGAAGGCGTACCCGGATAACGCTGCCCAGACCAGATATAAACCGAACCACCCGAGCATCGGCGGGAAGCGAAAGCGCTCGCGCTGAAAGGCCACCCCTGCGAGGGCGGCGACGATGGCAATGTCGGCGATGGGCAGCCGATAGGTGAGGATCACGAATACGTAGGCCAGCAGGCCCACGTAGGGAAGCGTCCAGCGAACCTGACCGATCAGCCGGCCGGGCCTGGGTAGCGAGCGCGCGCGCCGGGGACGTGCAGCCCTGCTTGCGCCCCCGGCGCCGAAGCGGGGAGCGGGATCGATGGCCGTGGAGCCGTAGCTGAGTGGTTCAGGCATCCGTGTCCGAAACGTCGCTGTCTCCGCCGCGACCGCCGGGCGAATGAGCTTCCCGCGCCAGCTCCAAGTACACCTCTTCCAGCGCTGAGATCGCTCCGTCGGCTGAGAATCGGGAGCGTGCCCGTTCGCGTCCCGCCGTGCCCATGCCGACAGCGAGCTGCGGGTCTGCCAGCAGACGCTCGAGCGCTGCCGCCAGCCGTTCGGGCGCCCCCGCCGGAACGAGGATTCCCGTCTCCCCGTCGACCACCGCGTCGCTGGTGGCGCCGACGTCGGTGGCTACCACGGGATTACCCGCCGCCATCGCCTCCAGGATTGAGTTCGAAAGCCCCTCGCTCCGCGAGCTCAATACTGAGATTTCGAACAGGTGGTGGAGGTTGGGTTGGTGCGGCCGGCGGCCGGCGAAGTGGACGAGATCGTCCACCTTCAGATCCCGCGCGAGCCGGGTGAGCGCCTCTCTGCAAACTCCCTCCCCTACCAGGATCAGCGCGAGGTCCGGCCAGCGCGGCCGGAGCAGCGCCACCGCGCGCAGCAGCGAATCGTGATCCTTGACCGGCAGGAGGTTCGCCACCACGCCGATGATGCGGCGG
>JBBSMO010000683.1:0-1792 GCA_038233155.1 Longimicrobiales bacterium | reverse complement strand
CTCACCGTGCATGAGTCCATCGCCCACCCGACCGAGCTGGACCGCATCTTTGGGTATGAGGCGAACTACGCGGGCACCAGCTTCATCTACCCGCTCGAGGATTACCTCGGCAAGTTCCGCTACGGCCCCGAGTTCATGAACGTGCAGGGCGAGCGGACCACGCCCGGCGCTCTCTCCACGGTGGGGTGGGATGATGAGGGCGTCAAGCCAGACGAGTACCTGATCGTCAAGGATGGCGTGCTGCACGACCTGCAGACTACCCGCGAGCAGGCGCCGCTCCTAGCCGATTGGTACGCGCAGATCGGCAAGCCGGTGCGCAGCCATGGCAACTCGTACGGCCAGAGCTGGGCGGATGTGCAGTTCCAGCGGATGCCGAACATCAACTTGTTGCCGCACCCGGACCGCGATGTACCGCTGGAGGAGCTGATCAGCGGCGTCCAGAACGGCATCTTGATCGATGGAGATGGCTCGTTCTCGATCGACCAGCAGCGTTTCAACGCGCAGTTCGGCGGGCAGGTTTACTACGAGATCAAGAATGGCAGGCGCGGGCAGATGTTGAAAGATGTCGCCTACCAGATGCGCACGCCAGACTTCTGGAACAGCATGGACCTGATTGGCGGACAGAGCACCTACGCTCTCGGCGGTTCCTTCTACGACGGCAAAGGCCAGCCGGCGCAGGCGAACGCCGTCAGCCATGGCTGCCCTGCAGCCCGCTTCCGACAAATCAACGTGATCAACACCGGACGGAGAGCATAGATGGCTGACGAACTGTATCTCTCGCGTGCAGAGGCCGAGGCACTTGCGAACCGCGTCCTCGGATTTGGGGCTGCCGAGCAGGCGCGGGTCAACATCCAGAGCGGGAGCGAGGGGAACACCCGCTTCGCCCTGAACCAGATTTCGACGGCGGGAGATATTCGCAATGCGTCGGTGGTGGTCACGAGCGCGTTCGGAAAGCGGACGGCTTCGGCCACGACCAACCGTTTCGATGACGAGTCGCTGCGCAAGGTAGTCGAAACCAGCGAGCGGCTGGCGCGGCTGGTGCCCGAAGACCCCGAGTATCTGGGCGAGCTCGGAATGCAGGAGTATGCGGCGACAGATCCGTTCTTCGGGGCGACCGCGGGGCTGAACCCCGAGGTGCGCGCCCGCGCCGTCGCTCAGGTCGCCGGACCGGCGCGGGAGAAAGGGCTGCAGTCGACAGGGTTTCTCACCTATCAGGCCGGCTCGCAGGCTGTCGCTACCAACCAGGGGCTGTTCGCCTATGGCCGGTCTACGCTCGCCAACTTCACCACGACGGTGCGCACGCCGGACGGCACCGGCTCGGGGTGGGCAGGCGCGGGCGCGCACGACTGGAGCACCCTCGACCCCGCCGATCTCGGGCAGCGCGCAATTCAGAAAGCCGAGATGTCCCGCAACCCGAAAGCCGTAGAACCAGGTGAGTGGACGGTGATCCTCGAGCCTACGGCAGTCGCCAACATGCTGACGCTGATGGTCTTCTCCCTCAGCGCACGCCAGGCGGATGAGGGCCGCTCCTTCTTCTCGAAGCAAGGGGGCGGGAACCGGCTTGGCGAAAAATTCCTGGATGAGCGCGTCACCGTTTACTCAGATCCGGCGGATCAGCAGATCTATACGCCGCCCTTCAACGGCGAGGGGCTGCCCAACCGCAGAATGGTTTGGATCGAAAACGGCGTGCTGAAGAACCTGATCTACGACCGATTCTGGGCGCAAAAGAACAACCTGAATCCGAGCGGCTTCCCGTCTGGTTACGCGATGGAGGGCGGAACCGCTTCCGTAG
>JBBSMO010000682.1:0-1792 GCA_038233155.1 Longimicrobiales bacterium | reverse complement strand
GGGTTCGCGTCCGAGTGCAGGCGTTTCGCGAGCTGGCGGTAGAGCGCGTGAAGCTCGCGGCTCTCCTCGCTGGATAGCCGGCTTCCCTCGACGCGGGTGAGCGCGCGGGCCAGCGCGTGACGCTCGGCACTCAGGCGTGCCCGCCAGGCGAGCATCTCCTCATCCAACTGCTGTTCGATCGTGTGGGCCTCGGCCTCGGTGCCTCGCGCGTGCGCGGCGCGGATCAGCTCGATCTTGCGACGCAGCCGCCGCACCTCGCACTCGACCTCCAGTAGCTCGAGCTGCAGCGCGCCCAGCGCCATACGGTATTCCGCTTCCAGGTTTGGCGCAACGGTGTGCAGCAGGTGCTCGTAGTCCGCGATCAGCTGCGCCAGCTCATCCCGCAGGGCGGTGCACGCTTCGTGGAGGGACCGGCGCTCGGGGTGCCACTCGGGGGAGAAGTTCATGACCGGAAGCTAATCGCACCCACCGACAGTTTCGCGCCGGGCGCGCCACAGGTCGATCCGGCACAGGCCCTTGAGGTCGCAATAGCGGCAGTCCCCGTCCGCCGGCCGGATGCGGATCTCACCCTCGCTCATGCTGCGGTGTCGCGCGGCGATTTCCTGGTCCGCGCCAGCGAGGAAGTCGTCCCATTCCGCCGCGCCCGGTCGACGGACTGAGCTGGGTAGCACTCCGATCCTATCCTCGAACTCCGCGCGCGAGGCGGGGTCCGTCCGCTCCCGGCCGGTGCTGCCGAAGCTCAGCTCCTGGTAGGAGGGCAGCGCCTCGCGCCCCTCCGCGTCCGCCGTCGGGTGGCAGAGATACAGACGGCGGCGCGCCGCAGTGCAGGCGAGGACGAACGCTTGCCGCTGCTCATTCGCCACGTCATCCGCGCCCTATCTGGCACTTCGTGCTTCTTTCCACGGTGCCGCTGGGGCTCTATCAGGCGCTCTGGATCTACACCGCCTGGCGGTATGTGCGCGATCAGCGCAACGGGCGCGATCAGCCGCTTCTGCGGGCCATCTTCGCACCGATCTTCCTGTACAGCCCCTTCCGTCACCTCTTCGAGATGGCCCAGGAGCGCGGCTATCCGGAGCGCCCGCCCGCCTTCCCGCTGGCGCCGATATACTTCGTCTTTGAGGTGATGGGCCACCTGCTCCCGTTCCCCTTCGGGTTGGTGAGGCTGTTGAAGATCGTCCCAATGCTGCCGGCGGTCGAGACGCAGCAGTACACCGTGCGCGCGGAGATCCCCGGCGTGCCGGACCGCCACGGGTTCAGCGGCGTGGAACTGTTGCTCGTCGCGCTGGGAGTGGTGACGTGGAGCGTGGCGGTGGCCGGGACCGTAAATCCGGCGCTGCTGCCCGCTGCTTGAGCACCGCTCTTCGCGTTCTCGCTATTGCCCCGTACGGGTAAGCCCGCCGACGGCGCGGGTGAGGTCGGCGGGTTGTACCGGCTTCTGGAGGAAGCCCACCGCCCCGAGTTCCCGCACCTTGGCCGGAATCGCCGGATCCGTGGACCCGCTCACCACCAGGACGGGGATCAGCGCGGTCTTGCTGGAGCTCTTCAGCTTCCGAAGGGCGGCCAAACCGGTTCCGCCGGGCATTCCGATGTCCAACACGATCGCATCAGGTTGTGGCGGGCGCATCGCGAACATCATTGCCTGCATCGCGTCGTAGGCCACCACGATCTCGTAACCCTGCTCACGCAGGATCGCGCTGAAGAGTTGCGAGAGTGCTCTGTCATCGTCCGCGATCAAGATCCTCACCGGGCTCCGTTCTCTTTCCGCCGGCGACGACGCGCCTGTAGCCGGGCT
>JBBSMO010000681.1:0-1795 GCA_038233155.1 Longimicrobiales bacterium | reverse complement strand
TTACATTCCAACCAGCACCACTACGAGACATGAAACTGATTCAGACATGGATTCGGACGATGGTCGTCGCATCTGCGATAGCAGTGGGAACCGCGTGCGATAGTAACCCGGCGGCACCCGCTCCAGATGCCCCCGCGACCTTCGAAGTACAGGTGAGCGGTGAATCCTTCAGCATACACTTGATAGAGCCAGCGCAGATCTCGGCTGCCACTCAGGCGCTGGCTTCTGGCCGCGTGGGCGTGATCTCCGGCACGCTCGCCACTGGGGACGGTGGGTTCAACGAGCCATACGGCTGGCACATGGTGCCCCAATCGGTTCACTTTCCCGACCTGGCGATCGAGGTCTGCGACGGTCGGCCGAATAGTGATGTGGAGGGTAACCTCGCCTACTGGCTGGACAACATCGGGCAATACTGCCCGTGGGGCGCGCGGGTGATCCGCCGGGTAGACTAGCGCGAAATGCGGGAACACGGAATGCCGGGGTCGACGTGAGCGCGGCTGTCATCCCCGGCGTAGCGACGAAGGATCTCCGCGTGACGCCGGGGGAGATCCCCTGCGGCAGGTTCAGGGCAACCTCAGCTCAACAGGGCCGACGCTCTGCTCGACATCCCGTTCCGCGGCGGTCCCGAAGGGTAGCGCCTGAATCTGCGGGAGAACCGAACGTTTTCGCCGAGTACCTCCGCGTCAATTTTCCGTTTTCGTTCCGACCACACGGCCGTACTCCGCAGGGGCGCGAAGGCACCGCTGCCGGCGGCGCGGCATTGAAGCTGTGCCCTGGGCGCGGTAGATTCACCGGATGAAATCAATCGACATTGGCACGGCAGGGAACCACTCGAGCGCGAACGGCGGCGAGCAGCTCGTCGTGCGCGGCGCGCGGGAGCACAATCTCAAGAACATCACCGTCTCCATTCCCCGTGACCGGCTCACGGTGATCACCGGGTTGAGCGGAAGCGGCAAGTCGTCGCTCGCCTTCGATACCATTTACGCGGAGGGGCAGCGGCGCTACGTCGAATCGCTGTCGGCGTATGCCAGGCAGTTCCTGGGCTTGATGGAGAAGCCGGACGTGGACGCGATCGAAGGGTTGTCGCCCGCGATCTCGATCGAGCAAAAAACGGCGGGGCGCAACCCGCGCTCTACCGTAGGTACGGTGACCGAGGTGTACGACTACCTGCGGCTGCTCTGGGCGCGCGCGGGCACGCCGCACTGCCCGGACTGTGCCGAACCGGTGCGGCGGCAGAGCGCATCGCAGATCGTGGATCAGATTCTGGGCTGGCCGGAGGACACGCGCATTGAGGTGCTCGCGCCGCTCGTGCGCGGGCGCAAGGGCGAGTTCCGCGACCTGTTCGAGGAGATGCGCCGCAAAGGATTCGTGCGCGCCCGCGTAGATGGCGAACTCATCGAACTGGACCAGCCGCCCAAGCTTGCCCGCCGCCAGAATCACGACGTATCGGTGGTAGTAGACCGGCTGGTCGTGCGGGAGGAGGACCGCGCGCGCCTCGCGGACTCGGTCGAGACCGCGCTGCGGCTCGCGGAAGGCATCGTCCAGGTCGATGTGCCGCAGCACCCGGCGGGGGAACTGGCGGCGAACTCAACCCACTCGGATACCGCCGCCCCCCCGGGGCGGCTCCCGGCTGCCGCCGGGGACGGGGCGCCAGCCGTATCGACGCTATTTTCCGAGCACTACGCCTGTCCGGTCTGCGGGATCAACATCCCCGAACTCGAGCCGCGGCAGTTTTCCTTCAACTCACCCTATGGTGCTTGCCAGGGGTGTGGCGGGTTGGGTACACGCAAGGAGC
>JBBSMO010000680.1:0-1799 GCA_038233155.1 Longimicrobiales bacterium | reverse complement strand
GCGGCGGGTCGAACGAACGTACCGAGCCGGCGAATTCCGCCAGCGCCTGCAGCATCACGATTCCAGCGCTCATGGGAACCTCCTCGCGAAGGGGAGTCTCGCAACAGCCGTAGAATCCCCTGCTTGGAGCAAACCGCAAACCCAAGCGGCGTGGGACCACCCCCGTCTCGGGGAGAAGCCCTCCATGATGCGCCGCCCACCGAGGTTGAGCCCCGGCCGCTCTTGCCCGGAGGCCAGCGCCGATCACCCGTGGTGTGCCGTGTCGTTACGCGTGATACGCCGCGAAATGCGGTGTTCATCATCCGGCCGCAGCCAGCGACGCCATCATGGCGCCACCCGTGCCCACGGAGATCCGTGCTGTCGATACCCTCAATGCTTCGCCGACAGCCCCTTGACCGCCACCACGAACAGCAGGGCGAGCAAAGCAACGATCAGGAATTTCATGTCCTGATCCGTCAACCTCGTAAAGAACCGCGGCACGTTGAACTTACTTGCCGAGCCGGCGTATTCCGCCAGCGCTTGCAGCATCACGATTCCAACTGCCACGCAAACCTCCTTGCTCAGGGAAGCCTCGCAACCTCCGCCGCAGCCTGGTAGCTCCGGCAAGCGGCGCACCTGCCGCGCAGGGCGCGACCGGAACCAGGATTTTCCTCCTACCTGCTTGCTACGTTGCGGGTTGGCAGCACCGGACCTGGCATCCCGACTTGTTCTCGTGTTTCATTCGGTAACATCACGATCCCGTCCGTAACGTCGTTGTCTAAACGCACCCGACGGATATCGAGATCGATCACCCTGCCTCACCACGGCAATGGGAGCCCGACGACGGCGCCGCCTGCAAATCGCCAGGGGATTCTGACGTCCGCACCCCGGGCCGCAGATACCTCCACCAGATCTCCCCCAGCTCCACGGCGGCGCGCGCGAAGTCGGCACCGCGCAGCCGCGACCCGCCGATGTCGGGCCAGGCGTCGAGCGGCAGCTCGTAGACGATCTCGCGCACCGGAGGCCCGTCCTGACGGATTCGCCGCCGCACGAGCCGAGCAAATAAGTCCCCATCAAAGATCCAACGCGAGCGGAAGGCCTCCGCAAAGAGCGACCGCACCCGCGGCGTCGCACGGAAGAGCTTGGCGCCGCACTGCGTGTCGTATACCGCCACCCCGAGCGCGAGGGACGTCGCGGTCGCGAAGATGTCCGCTTCACCGGGGTAGAGACGCGCGTTGAAATGCGAAAGGAGGAGTGGCTCCGCCGCAAGCTTCGCCCAGAGGCGAGCGAAACCCTCCCGCGTGTAGCGGCGGAAGTGCCCGACGGTCAGGCCGAGCTGCGGGGTGCGCCGCGGCGCTGGCTGCGTGCCTGCTCCATGCCAAGCGCCCTCGAGATCACCCGCTTTCTCCCACCAGAACAGTTCGCACCGCTGTCCTTTTTCTGGCTGCCGTACTCGCCAAGGAAAATGCCATCGTTCTGCCTGCTCTGCTCCTGGTGATCGACGCAGCCGAGGACCGATTCGGTCGCACACGCACAGCGTTGGGCCGTTATCTCCACGACACTGCTTTCCTCTCATTCCGCTCCTCGCCATCGCCGGCGTCTACCTGGCGCTCCGCACAGCCAGGGCTACGGCGAAGTCGCCGGCTGGCTCGCTTCCCTCGGCCCACATCGTCAGGAAAGATACTGGCTCTGACCGGTGTTCCACTTCGTAACGCGAGTTACCCGGCGAAATGCGGCTCCCGCCGCGTGAAGGTGATTCGGAGACTGCACCTCAGGCTCAGCCCAGACCGAGCCGTTGCACCAGTTCGTGGGGGTGTACG
>JBBSMO010000679.1:0-1801 GCA_038233155.1 Longimicrobiales bacterium | reverse complement strand
TCGCGGTGATGAAGACGTCGGCGGTTTCGAGCACATCTTCCAGAGTGGTGACCTGATAGCCTTCCATTGCCGCCTGCAGCGCGTTGATGGGATCGATTTCGGTGATCACCACCCGTGCGCCCTGTCCCTTCAGCGCCTGCGCGCACCCTTTGCCCACATCGCCGTAGCCGCAGATCACGGCGACCTTGCCGGCGAGCATCACATCCGAAGCGCGCAGAATCCCGTCGGTGAGCGAGTGCCGGCACCCGTACAGGTTGTCGAACTTGCTCTTGGTGACGCTGTCGTTGACGTTGATCGCGGGGAAGAGCAGGGTGCCCGCGTTCATCATCTCATAGAGGCGATGAACGCCGGTCGTGGTTTCTTCGGAAACCCCGCGGATTTCATTCGCGACCTTGGTCCATCTCCCCGGCTGCCCGGAAATGGTGCGGCGCAGGAGATCCAGGATCACCCCCCACTCTTCCGAATCCTTGTCTTCGTCGAAACGGGGCACCGCGCCGGACTTCTCGTATTCGGCACCTTTGTGCACGAGCAAGGTCGCATCGCCGCCGTCATCCAAGATGAGGTTCGGGCCGGTGCCGTCCGGCCAGAACAGCGCCTGCTCCGTGCACCACCAATACTCCTCGAGCGTCTCCCCCTTCCAGGCGAACACTGGCACGCCCTGCGGGTCCTCTGGCGTCCCGTCGGGACCCACCACCGTCGCGGCGGCTGCATGGTCCTGCGTCGAAAAGATGTTGCACGAGACCCAGCGCACGTCCGCGCCAAGCTGAACGAGCGTTTCGATCAACACAGCCGTCTGCACCGTCATGTGCAGCGAACCCATGATCTTCGCACCGGCAAGCGGCTGCTCGCGCGCGAATTCCTCGCGGAGCGCCATCAACCCCGGCATCTCGTGCTCGGCTAGACGAATCTCCTTTCTGCCAAACTCTGCAAGGGAAAGATCGCGCACTTTGAAGGGTACCCGCCCCGCTTCTTCTGCGGCTGCGAATGTGCCGGGGATTGCTTCTGCTACTGTGCTCATGGTGTCTCCGATTCGAGTTTAGAAAATCGATCACCCGCCGGGCGTGCCGCGGGCACTTTGGCGGTCGCTACGAACAACGTCGGGCCCGTAGCGCCGGGGTGCGCCGGAAGCGGCATCTGCCGGGTCGCGGTCATCCCAGCTTGTCCCAGCCAGTCTGTCAGTTGTTGAGGGCGGAAGCCGAGCCAGACATGCCCCATCTCCGCCCGCAGTTCCTCCCGCTGGTGCGCCATCATATCTACAATCACCAGCCGGCCGCCTGCGCCCAAGGTTCGCCGCACTTCGCGGAGTACGCCCACAGGCTCGCTGACATGGTGGAGAACCAGGAACAGCAGAGCGACATCGAGAGCACCATCTTCCACTGGCAACGCCTCGAGCGCGCCCTCGCGCAGATCGACATTGTCCGAACCATGCAGACGTTGCCGCGCGGCTTCCAGCATGGCGGCCGAGTCATCCACCGCCACGACCCCTCTTACAAAGGGCGCAACGAGAGCGGCAAGCCCGCCGGTACCACACCCCAAATCTCCGACCGTCCAGTCCGCATTCAGCAGCGCCAGCAAGCCGTGAAGCTCGGTGCGGGGCCCGAACAGCTCGCCCCGCAGCCGCTCCCACTCCCCTGCGGCCGAGGAAAAAAAAGCCCTCGAACGGCTGCGGCGTTCCGCTATAACGCTCTTCACCCGTTCCAGGTCGTGCCGCGTACCGTCGGCATCCAGCAGTTCCTCCCGCACGATCGGCCACAGCCGCTCGCTACCCGCCGCCCGCCCCGAAAAACGATAGTGGCGGCTG
>JBBSMO010000678.1:0-1814 GCA_038233155.1 Longimicrobiales bacterium | reverse complement strand
GGTGCGCGGCGACCTGCCCCGCGACGACAGCGCGAGAAAACACCGCCCGGCGCTGCCCCGCCGCCCGCACCGCCGCGAACGCCACCACCTCATCCGAGGTCGGGTCCGGCAAGACATCGGGCAAGACTCGCCCGGTGCCTGACGGCGGCTGCCGGTCACCCCCAGCAGGCCCGGCAAGAGTCTCGGCAAGGCTCTCGGCAAGAGTCCCGGCAAGAGTCGCAGCTGTCACAGCCCCCTGCGGCAGGGGTTGTGCGATGCCGACGCTGATGGCGGCGGCCCGGACCGCGGCGAGGAGCTGCTCGCTGCTGATTCCGGTCTGCGCGGCCTCAGCGGTCCAGTGCTCATGCAGGGCGGACAGTTCGGGGTGGTCCTTGCCGGGTCGGGTCTTGAGCACGGCGGTCTTCACCACATTGACGCGTTCGGCGGCGGACAGGGTGCGGCCGAGGAGTTTCTCGTACTCGGCGATCTTCGGGGCGGCTTCACCATCTATCTGTGCGGCGCGTTTGCTCCACAACGAAAGCAGCTTCTCCGGCACTCCCAGGATTTCGGCCTGACCGTGCTCATTACCTTCCGCGAAAGCGACGCCAATCCGCTGACGCATCTCGTTCCGTAAAGCAGCCTGGTAAATCATGCCGGCGCTTTTCTTGTGATGAAACAACTCCGTCGCATCCAGCGTGCGCCACGTGCCGTCGGCGCAGCGGACCTTGTTGATCACCAGCGCATGCGTGTGGAGCTGCGGATCACCCGCGCGGCTGGTCCGGTGGTCAAACAACGCCACCGCCAGCCCGGCCGTGCCGATCTGTTCAACGCCGTCCGTCCCGCGCCGGGACAACCCCGCGTGGGTATCCAGATACGCCAGGCCAGCTTCCACGGCGGCCCGGTGCGCGCCCATCGCCGCGACCGACACATCAACACTTCCCAGAGCCCACAGCGCGCTGACGCTCTTCGGTGCCGAGAACGTCAGATCAAAACCGGTGACAGCATCGGCCCGCCAGGCCCTCCCGAGCCGCTCCCCCGTCCCCGGGTGCAAGCCACGGGCGAACAACGCTTCCAGCTGACGTTCATCGACACGTTGCCATCCTGATAATTGGTGGCCCGCCCTCCTTGTCATCTTGATGGCGTTGCCGTCGCGCCGGGGGGCCTCGAAGTCGAGCAGGGTGCAGCCCAGCCGCTAGCGCACATCGCCGGGATGGGTAATGCCGGGTCTCATCGGGAGCGGCTATCGGCACATAGCCATGTCCTCCAATGGGAGGGTTCTGGGGCTAACTAATCGCCGCTACGGGCGACGCCCCGTTCGACGATGCGTCGAGAGACATCTCGAAAGCCGAGCGCCAGGTTGAGTTGCCTGATGTGGGTGTTGCTGTACATGCAATCGGTGGTGACCCAGGTGCATGGAGACACGGTGTTCAGGGTGTGGGTCTTCAGCCCCCGCGCCACCCCGCTGCCGCGTGATTGCGGCGCGACGTAGGTCATGATGACGTGCATCGCTCTGGGTTCGGGTCGTACGAAGGTGAATCCTCGAACGTTGCCGTCGGGCGTGAGGGAGACGGCGGAAAGTTGCTGTTCGAGACCCTGCAGGAAGGGGAGCGGCTCATCGTCATCGCGGGGAATGTTCTCTGCGTTTGGCAACGCCGTTGCTGCGGCTTCGATCAACGGGACAAGCATTTCGTAGCCTCAGACCTCCGGAAGTAGTGCTCGACAATCCGGCTGACCTGGGCTTTTGGATCCGACACGCCGCCTGAAATCCGATAAGATTCTTGGATTTGACGGTAGCCTTCTGGGGTGTCGCAGCAGGCAGGCTTCGAGGGGATGCC
>JBBSMO010000677.1:0-1823 GCA_038233155.1 Longimicrobiales bacterium | reverse complement strand
GGACCCGATCTGATCGCCGTCACCGGCGACCAAATCGATGACTTTGCACCGGATGTCGAGCTGTACGCGGCCGCGTTCGGCACGTTGAGCGCCCCCTGCGGCGTCTTCGTAGTCCCCGGCAATCACGACGTTTACGCGGGGTGGAGCGAGGTGCGGCAGCGGCTCGAGCGGCTGCCGTCCACCCTGCTCGTCAACGATCATCGGGTAATCGAGCGCGGCGGTGCACGGCTGGCAGTAATGGGCACGGGAGATCCGGCCGGGCGCGCCTGGTCACGAGACGGGGGTGCTGCGGCGGCCCCCGATCTGGACGCCGCGCTGGACGGCCTGACCGGCGGCTGCTTTCGGCTGGTGCTCGCCCACAATCCGTCGCTCTGGCCGGCGCTAGCGAAGCGGGGCGCGGAGCTGACACTCAGCGGCCACACCCATTGGGGGCAGCTCGCCCTGCCCCGCCTCGGCTGGAGCCTGGCGTCCCCGTTTCTAAAACACGCGATGGGCGTCCACCGCGATGGCGACGCGCTGCTCTACATCCACCCGGGCACCAACTATTGGGGAATCCCGTTCCGGCTTGGAACCCCGCCGGAGGTGGCGGTCATCAAGCTGCGGCGGGGAGAGCCGAGCGAGCTGCGGCGAAGCTGAGCGGCCGCACCGCCGGAACTTCGCACCCGCGCACCCGTATTGAACAGAAGCTTTGAAAGCTGATCTGGTGCGCACGCATTCCGCGGGCTCCACCTTCCCCCGCCGGAGAGCGCGATGCGCCTTGCCGCTCCACTCTGTGCCGCCATGATCGCCCTCGCAGGCGTGGCTATGGCATTGCGGACAGGCGCGCCCGATCCGCCGCGGGCCGCGCCTGCGGTTCTGCCGGCGGCGAAGCTGAACCAGGCCTTTTACGCCCCGCCTGCCGCGTTGGCGCAGCGCGCCGAATCCGGCGCTTCAGACCACGCCTTCTACTTTTCGCGGGCGGCGTACGGGAGCATGAATTCGTGGCGGCGGCGAAGTTGGCAGACAGACTATCCCAAGGCAGACCGGCAGTTTCTGGTGGTGCTCGAGCGCCTGACTAATCTGGACGCTTTCCCGCGCGAGCACCCGGTCCGGCTCGATGACCCGGAGTTGCGGCGCTTCCCGTTTCTGTACGCGGTCGAGGTCGGCTACATGTCGCTCGCCGACGCCGAGGTTCAGGGGCTGAGAAGCTACCTGCTGGCGGGCGGCTTTCTCGTCGTCGACGATTTTTGGGGAAGCCGTGAGTGGCGCAGCTTCGCATTGCAGATGCAGCGGGTGTTCCCAGAGTATTCTATCGAAGACATCCCGCTCGATCACCCGGTCTTCCGCACCTTCTACGAGATCGGCGAGGTCCTTCAGGTCCCCAACCTAGCGCTGGGCGTCGCGGGCGGGCCTACCTTCGAGCAGGACGGCTATGCAGCCGCGGTTCGGGGAATCTTCGACGACGAGCGCCGTTTGATGGTGGTGATCAACTGGAACACCGATCTGGGCGATGCGTGGGAATGGGCGGAAAACCCGCGCTACCCTCTGGCTGCATCTACTTTCGCCTACCAGATGGGTGTGAACTTCATCGTATACGCGATGAGCCACTGATCGGGATTGCGGAATGCGGATTTCGGAATGCGGAATGAACCCCACGGCGCGGGTCACCAGCGCGTGCTGCCCTCTTGTTTCTTGAGAGGGGGGCCCGGGGTGCTGCGGTTATTGGAAGATCGGTCGGTAATCACGGCCGCGCGAGCGCCGTTCGGCCGCTTCCGAGCGAGAAACCGATTTCTTCGTCAGCCTGGATAGCTAGGTATACGTGCCGGAAACGATCTGGGAGTTCC
>JBBSMO010000676.1:0-1823 GCA_038233155.1 Longimicrobiales bacterium | reverse complement strand
TTTTGGCGAACAACTTGCGGTTTTGAGATCGAGCAAACTGCCGCGCGGTTATTGCGATCACTCGTGGCCGGCATAAAGCAGCCATTACCGGCCAAGGATAGCCTTCACGTAATTTCGCGTCTCCGCGTAAGGCGGAACGCCGCGATACTTCTCCACGGCACCCGGCCCGGCATTGTATGCAGCCAGTGCGAGCCGCCAGTCGCCGAACTTCTGGTACTGCTGGCGCAGATACCGCGCGCCTCCGTCGAGGTTCTGTCCAGGATCGTGCGGATTGACCCCGAGAAGGCGCGCGGTGTGGGGCATCAGTTGCGCGAGTCCGATCGCACCTTTCGTAGACACTGCCGCAGGGCGGAAATTCGATTCGGTGCGCACGAGCCGTAAGAACAGCGTCTCTGGAACCTTGTGTTTCCGTGCGGCGGCGCGCGCCATACCCTCGTAGGCGCTGTTCGAGCCTTTGAATCCTGGGATCGCGCCAAGCGGGTCGCCGTCGAGGCTCTGCGGCCGTCGCGGCTGTCCGACCAGCGAGCCCGCAACCGGCGGGCGGATCAGGTCGCGATATTCCGATGACAGGTTCGACTGACTTCCAAACACAGCCCCAAGCTTCACCTGAGCGGCTGTCGCGCTTGTCAAAGCGCAAACGAAGCTAAACGCCATCAGCAATCGAAGCATCGTCCCTCGCTCTGTTTCTCGGAACAACCGGCGCCGCCCCGATCCCCCTTTGCCGCGGACTATGGCAAAAAGTTTCTGCCCTGTCAGCTTTGAACTGTTCATCAGCAGACGCTCACCCTAAAAAGGCCGACAATCGACCGCACGTCACGGAGGGAGAGCACCATGGCCGGCAGCGTCAACAAGGTCATCTTGATCGGAAACCTCGGCCAGGAACCGGAGGTCCGCTCGTTTGCCAATGGCGGGAAGGTCTGTAACCTGCGGATTGCCACCTCCGAGTCCTGGCGCGACAAGACTTCTGGTGAGCGTCGGGAACGTACGGAATGGCATTCCGTGGCGATCTTCTCCGAGCCTCTGGTGCGGGTTGCAGAGCAATACCTGCGCAAAGGCTCGAAAATCTACGTTGAAGGCCAGCTTGAGACCCGGAAGTGGCAGGATCAATCCGGCCAGGATCGCTACACAACCGAGGTGGTGTTGCGCCCGTTCCGCTCCGAACTGACCATGCTCGACGGCCGGGGAGAAGGTGGTGGATCCGGCGGTGGCGGTGGCGGCGGCGGTGACGATCGCCGCAGCGGCCGCAGCGACGACGTGGGCAACACCAGCGGACAACTCGACGACGAGATACCCTTCTGATCAGCGTGGGGAAGTCCCGCACCCTGCCCGGCCACGTCAAGGCTCAGCGTCGGCGCTGCTTCTGAGCGAGGTTGTGCTCCCCGCTGTCTTTGAGGACTGGTTCGCCCGCCGGGGCTGGAGCCCACACCCCCACCAACTCGCCCTGCTCGCGTGCGCTGCGGACCCGGCGACACTGCTCGTTGCCCCGACCGGAGGCGGCAAGACTCTAGGCGGCTTTCTGCCGAGCCTGATCGAACTCGGCACGGCTCCCGAACCGGGACTGCATACTCTCTACATGTCGCCGCTGAAGGCGCTGGCCGCTGATATCCGCCGCAACCTCGAGGCTCCGGTGGCTGAGATGGGCCTCGCGATCCGGATTGAGGACCGCACCGGCGACACGCGCACCTCACAGCGCCAGCGACAGCGTACAGATCCGCCCCACATCCTGCTGACCACACCGGAATCCCTGGCGCTCATGCTGTCCTACGAAGAGGCGCCGCGAATCTTCGGCGGGGTATCCCGCATCATTGTCGACGAGATCCACT
>JBBSMO010000675.1:0-1848 GCA_038233155.1 Longimicrobiales bacterium | reverse complement strand
TCGGCTTTCCAGAGATCCTTCGGTCGCAAGCTCCCTCAGGAAGACAGAACAGTTTACAGTGCGGCTGAACTTCCTGATTGCCATCCTCGGGGCAAGGGGGAGAACTGCCGCTGCAGCGTGCTACTGGCGGTTCTTCGATTCAGTCGTTTACGACCAGATAGAAGGTGAACGTGCGAGTTGGTATGACCGGTGAGCCGGCAGCGGAGACCGCGCACATGAAAGCCGTCCCTAAGCAGCAACCCGAAATCCGAAACGCCGCTTACAATTCGGTTGGCGACCTGCTGGCGGGGCGGGCTCGGCTGACGCCGGATCGCGAAGCGCTGCTCGAGGTGCAGACGGGGCGGCGGTTCAGCTTCGGCGAACTCGATCACCGGGCGAACCGGATGGCGCATCTGATGCGCGGCGAGTTTGGCGTCCAGCGCGGCGACCGCGTAGCCATTCTGGCGCACAACCAGGTGGCGTATCTGGACCTGCTTTTCGGCCTGGCCAAGATTGGTGCGGTGTTCTGCCCCCTGAACTGGCGCCTGTCGGCGGGCGAGCTGCGCTACATTCTGGGAGATGCGCAGCCGTCGGTGTTGCTGGCCGGAGCGGAGTTCAGCCCAATGGCGCTCGAGTTGGGTCGGGCGCTGCCGGGGCTGCGGGTTTTCGACCTCGGAGATGCGGGGCCCGGCGGGGTAGGGGAGTACGAGGAGGAGCTGGCCCGGCACTCTGCAGAGCCGCCCGCAACCGGCGTCCTTTCGCCGGAGCACCCGTGCTGCATCCTCTACACGTCCGGGACGACGGGGAGGCCGAAAGGCGCGGTGATTCCGCACCGGCAGGTGGTATGGAACGCGATCAACACTGTGGTGAGCTGGGGCCTTCGCACGGACGATGTATCACCTGTATTCACACCGCTCTTCCACGTAGGCGGGTTGTTCGCCTTTCTGACGCCGCTACTGTATGCAGGGGGGCGGGTAGTGCTCGCCCGAGGCTTCGACGCGGATGAATCGCTGCGCACCATCGTCGCCGAGCGCTGCACGGTGATCCTGGGTGTGCCCACCCTGTTCGGGATGTGGCAGCAGTCGCCGCTGTTCGGCAGCGCGGATCTGAGCAGCGTCCGCTTCTTTATCAGCGGTGGCGCGCCGTGCCCGCCCGCACTCATCGAGCAGTGGCGGCGGGCCAAGGGGGTGAACTTCCGGCAAGGCTATGGCCTGACGGAGGCGGGGCCGAACTGCTTCAGCATGACCGATGCGGAGTCCGATAGGAAGACTGGTTCCATCGGCCGCCCTGTTCTGCATTCCGAGGCGGTGATCGTGGATCCGGCGACGGGAATGGTTCTTCCCGCCGGTGCGGAGGGAGAGCTGGTACTGAGGGGGCCGCACCTTTGTTCGGGTTATTGGCGCAACTCCGAGGCCACGGCTGAGGCGATCCGCACGGACGGCCTCCACACGGGCGATACGGCGCGGCAGGACGAAGATGGCTTCTTCTACATCGTCGGCCGCATCAAAGACATGATCAAGAGCGGCGGCGAGAATATCTACGCTGCCGAGGTCGAAGCGGTCTTTCGCGAACACCCCGCCGTTCAGGATGCGGCGCTGATCGGCGAGCCCGACGAGCGCTGGGGCGAGGTGGGCCTCATGTTCGTAGCCGCTAGCGAGCCGGTGCCGGCGGAAGAGCTGCTGGACTTCTGCGCGGCCCGAATCGCCAAGTACAAGGTGCCCAAGCGGGTGATATTCCGCGACAGCCTCCCCTATTCGCCGTACGGCAAGGTGCTGAAGCCGGTACTCCGCAACGAATCTGCTGCCCTAGCCCAAGCGGATCGATGAACACGATCGCAGCTACCGCTCGCGGCTCGACCGTGGTATCGAC
>JBBSMO010000674.1:0-1849 GCA_038233155.1 Longimicrobiales bacterium | reverse complement strand
GCCGACAGCGTGGGTGAGGCACGGCGCCGCGCAGGCGATCAATGCCGGGGACCTGATGCTGACCCTCCCCTATCTGGCAATCGAACACATACACGCGGCGGCCGCATTGCGTTGGGCGCTGGCGATGATACTGGCGCGTCACGCAGGGCGGGTGGTCTGCGGCCAGTCCGCAGAGCTTGCTCTGGATGGCAGAGAGGCAGGGTGGGGTGACTACCTCGCCGCCGTCACCGGCAAGACGAGCGCGCTATTTCAGCTTCCGGTCGAGGGTGCGGCGCTGCTCGCAGGGTGCAATGAAGCGGAGGCCGCTACCATGGCAGGCGGTTTTCAGCATCTCGGCGTGCTCTTCCAATTGCAAGATGACGTGCTGGACCTGTACGGCGACAAGGGGCGCGAGGCACCCGGCTCCGATCTGAGAGAAGGCAAGATCAGCGCGCTGGTGATCGAGCACCTCGAGCTGCACCCGGAAGACGGCGATTGGCTTCGCGCGCTGCTCGCGCGGCCGCGGCATCTGACCGCGGACGCCGATGTGGCGCTCGCAACCCAGCGATTCCGCACCCAAGGGGCGCTCGACGCCGTGCTCGCGCGCATCGAGCGCGAAGCGCTTCTGGCGCGCAACGCGACGGCGCTGTGCCAGGTTCCGGAGGTGCAGGCTCTGGCCGAAGAATTGGTCGGGGTTGCGTTGGCCCCCATCTCCCACCTTCGCGCCCGTCCGGCCGCCCGCCCGGCTCTTTCACTTGTGGAGGCGCCCGCCCCGGCGGGCGGAGCGCTGTTGTGGATGGGCGCCCAGCAACACCCGCGCTTTGCCAGTCCGGCAGAGGGATGAGCCGCACTGTCGTAATTGGTGCGGGACTTGGGGGCCTCGCGGCGGCGATCCGCCTGCGAGCGCGGGGCCATGAAGTGCTGGTTCTCGAAGCGATGGACCAACCCGGCGGGCGCGCGGCCGTCTTCCGACGCGACGGTTTCACCTTTGATGCCGGCCCGACCGTCATCACGGCGCCGTACCTGATCCAGGAGCTGTTCACCCTCGCCGGGCGGGATTGGCTGGACTACATCGAGCTGCTGCCCGTAGATCCCTTCTACCGGATCTTGTTCGCCGATGGCAGCACCTTCGACTACGTAGGAGACGAAGAGCGCCTGATCGCACAGATCCGTGAATTCGAGCCGCGCGACGTGGACGGGTATCGCAAGCTGGCGGCTCACGCAGAGCGCATTTTCGACATAGGGTACACGCAGCTTTCGGACGTGCCGTTCGGCCGCGCCTGGGACATGATCCGCATCATCCCGCAGATGATCCGCCTCGGGAACCATCGCTCGGTCTACGGGCAGGTAGCGCGGTACCTGCGAGACGAGCGGCTGCGGCAGGCGTTCTCCTTTCAGCCGCTCCTGGTTGGCGGCAACCCCTTTCGTGTCACCTCCATCTACCTGCTCATCCACTGGCTCGAGCGCAAGTGGGGCGTCTGGTTCGCACGCGGCGGCACGACGGAGATCGTGCAGGCTCTGGTATGCCTGTTCGAAGAGATGGGAGGCGAGCTGCGGCTCGGGACCGCGGTCGAGGAAATCACCGTTTCCGATGGGCGCGTCTCCGGCGTGCGCACGGTGGCCGGAGAGCACATCCCGGCGCAGAGCGTCGTAGCCAACGCAGACCCGGTGCACGTCTACGGCTCGCTGCTCGCGGCGGAACATCGGGGACGAAATCACCAACGGGCACTCGCCCGGCGCAAGTTGTCGATGGGGCTGTTCGTCGGCTACTTCGGCACTAGCCGCACCTATCCCGGGCTCGCGCATCACAACATCATCCTTGGCCCGAGATACCGGAAGCTGCTGGGCGACATCTTCGACCGCAAGATTC
>JBBSMO010000673.1:0-1866 GCA_038233155.1 Longimicrobiales bacterium | reverse complement strand
GCCACGCCGAAGCGCCACTCGAAGCGGAAGGCGAGATAGATCAGCGTCAGCACGAACGAGATCAAGATCGCGAGCAGGGCGCGCTGCTGCAGTTCGGCGCCCACCTTCGGGCCGACGGCCTCGGTGCGGACAATCTCGAACGAACCTTCGCCGAACCGCTCGCCAAGTTGCGCCGCCACCCGCCCCGCGGCATCCTCGCCCGCCTGCTGGTTGAAGGTGGGCATGCGGATGACGAACTCATCCGCATCTCCAAAGCGCGAGATCTGCCAATCGGACTGCACCCCGCGAATCTGCTCGACAGTGGTCGGCTGCCGGAAATCCACCTGCACGAGCGTTCCGCCGGAGAAGTCCACGCCGTAGTTGAGCCAAGAACCGATGGTCGCGACGTTCACTACCATCGCGGCAAGGCCCGCCAGGAGCAGAACCCCCGATACCAGGTACGCCTTCCGGCGCAGCTCGAGAAAGTTGTAGTGTGCGTTGACGAAAAGTCGCATGAGCGGAGCTTATCTCAGATGCTGATTCCCTGGGCGGCCGTGCGGCGGTCCAGGTACAGCATGAAAAGGGTACGGGTCACGAAAATAGCGGTGAACATCGAGGCGATGATGCCGATGGCGAGCGTGACGGCAAAACCACGGATCGGGCCCGTCCCGAACTGGAAGAGCACGAAGGCGGTGATCAGGGTGGTCAACTGCGAATCCACAATCGCCGAGAGCGCATTCTGGAACCCCTCGTTCACCGCAATCCGCGGGGTTCGCCCCACGGCGAGTTCCTCGCGGATGCGCTCGAATATCAGCACGTTCGCATCCACCGCCATTCCGATCGACAAGATCAGCGCGGCGATCCCGGGCAGGGTAAGGGTAGCGTTCACGCCGGAGAGCGCGCCCAGCACGAAGAGCACGTACAGCGCCAACGCCGTGACGGCCATGAAGCCAGTCACGCGGTAGTAGCCGAGCATGATCAGAATCACGAGAGCGATGCCGATGATGCCGGCGACCTTGCCCTGGTCGATCGAGTCGGCGCCCAGCGACGGGCCTACGGTGCGCTCCTCGACCACTTGGATGGGAGCCGGCAGAGCCCCGGCTCTCAGCACTAGTGCCAAGTCTCTCGCCTCTTCTATGCTGCCGCCGCCCAAGGTGATGCGGCCGCGGCTGCCGATCTGCGATTCGATGGTCGGCGCACTTACCACCCGGTCATCCAGGACGATTGCCATGAAGTCCCCGACGTGCTCGCCCGTTGCGTTCTCGAAGCGCCGCCCGCCTACCCGGTTCAACTCGAAGGCAACCTCGGGTTGGTTGAACTGCGGGTCGCGCTGGGCGATGGCATCTTGAAGGTACTCGCCCGTCATGATCGGGCGCTCCTCGAGCAGGTAGAGAATCCGAAAAGCGGCAGGCTCGTCCTCGCGGGGCGGTGTGTTCCAGGCGAACTCCGACCCGCGCGGGAGGAGCCGCTGCACCGCGGGCAGCGCAAGGTAGCGCTCGACCGCCTCGACATCTTCCTGCGCCACAGCAAGCTGGCCGAATCCCGCGGTGGGCTGCACTTTCGAGGTGAAGGGCGTCGCTGTCGGAGCGGCCGGTTGTGCCGCAGCCGAATCTTCGGCCGTGGCGGCAATCGCCGCAGTGTCGGCGAGGCTGTCGGTGCCCGGAGCCGTGCGCAGCAAGCCCCCTACGCCTGGTGCAGCGGGCGCGGCGGGAGCAGCCGCCGGGATCTCGTCGCCCAGCGCGTCCGCCACCGCACGGTCGATCCGCGGAAGGGCCGATTCGAGTTCGGAAAGCGGTCGCACGATCTGGAACTGCAGAAAGGCGTTCTTCTGGATGATTTCTTTCGCGCGCCCCTCGTCCCGGATGCCCGGGAGCTCGGCGATGATGC
>JBBSMO010000672.1:0-1870 GCA_038233155.1 Longimicrobiales bacterium | reverse complement strand
CTCCGGGTGAATATCAAAGCTGTACCCGCTGCTCCTTCACCTTCCGCGCCCGGGCCGGGGCCGAGTTCTGCCCGTTCTGCCTGTACCAAGAGGCACGGCCCGGGCGCACCCGCACGCCAGACCTTCCGGTAGCGGTGCACCGCGCGGCCTGAAACTCAACGGGGCCCACGTTGCAGCACGACGAGTCGCGATTGCCCCGGAGTCAAATCCTGGCGGCCAGCGCGTCGATTACGATGGTCTCGCCCGCGGGGTCGATCGGCACGGCGTTCAGGACTTCGCGGCCATTGATCACCACAGTCACATGCGCAACGGCGGGAGGAACATCCACCCGGTAGCGTTCCTGCGAAGTCCCCTCGATGAAAAACACATACACCTGGTCCGGCCAGGTACCGGTCACGGCGGAAAGTGATCCGCCCCGGTAGCGGCCGGCGCGCCGCGCGTTGGGTTCGATGGGAATGTAGAGGCGGGGATCGGTCGTGGGCTGAAGAACGATCTCGAACGACCCTTCGCGGTTGATCTCCAGGTAGAGTGCCGAGCCGGCAACGCGAAGAAGTTGGCGAAGCTGTTGTGCCGCGTCTTCCGCGGAGCCCCCGTGGCGGGCCGCCGCCTCACGGGCTACCCTCTCGATCTCCTCTGCGCTCGTCGCGCGGGTGATGCCCCAGCACCCGGTGCCGTACCGGTCGCGGGTGCAGGGCGTGCCCCAGGTCCCCCAATCGCCGTGCTGCTCCGCGCGATCACGCCCGGTGAGCGGAACCGTGTCGGTCTCCGCAATGGCGTTCTTGCGGTCTGCTTCCACAACGGCTTCCCTGTATGATGCGTGCCCCTCCCCCCAAGCGCTGGTGTTCACACCGGAGCCGAACCAGCCCGCCCCCAGGAGGAGAAGCGAAAAAAGTATGCTTTCTGACATGGTGGGACCTCTCTCATCGAGTGAATTGACGCGTCGGAAGCGGGGCCGCTACCGGTTTTCTACTCCGCTCGCAACGCCACGGCGGGATGAACCCGTGTCGCTCGCCAGGCGGGAAGGCTGCTGGCTGCCGCGGAGGCGATCAACAGCGTAATCACCGCACCCATCAGCACCAACGGGTCTCGCGGCGATGTTTCGAAAAGCAATGGCTCGAGGCGCGGCCCGGCGAGGAGCGCAAAAGCAAGCCCCAGCGTGACTCCGAGGCCAACCAGCTGCATTGCTTGCTTGAAGACCAGCCGCATCAACCTCTGCCGTGATGCGCCGAGCGCGGAGCGGATCCCAAGCTCGAAGGTCCGCTGCGCAACAGTGAACGCCAGGACACTGTAGAGGCCGATCGCCGCGACGAGCAGCGCCAGAATGCCGAAGGCCGTGAACATGGTAGCCCCGAGCCGCCAGGACCGCGCTTGCGGGTCGATGCGGTCGCGTAACGGCTCCATTTCGGCGACGCGGAGTCGCGGTTCGAGTGCGAGCAGCTCCCGTTGAATGATGGGCATCAGAAGTGAAAGATCGCCACCACTGCGCAGCAGGAGCTCGTCCGGCACATGGTCCGTAAGAGTGGCATTGAGTGGGACGTAGTACTGCATGGTTTCATCTTCCACCAGCGAACTCCGGCGAGCGTTCTCGACGACGCCTACCACTTCGCTGCAAGTTGGATCCTCCGCGCCGATGAGCAGGCATTTCCCGAGCGCGCTCTTCCCCGGCCAAAGCAGTCGCGCCATGGTTTGATTGACAATCACGCTCTGCGCGGGGTCCCGGCTGTCGGTGAAGCCGGCTCCCCTCGGGATCTGCAGATCCAGCGCGCGGAAGTAGCCGGGCGTGACGCGGATGATGTACGGCCCGCCTGTCGGCAGCCTCGGCAGCGAATCGAGCCCCGGAACTCTCACCCTGGATGCGCGGGCCCAGCCG
>JBBSMO010000671.1:0-1877 GCA_038233155.1 Longimicrobiales bacterium | reverse complement strand
GGAAAGCAGCTCGCGCGTGGTGGAGCCCTTCTTCTGCGCCAGCGCCAGCAGCAGGTGCTCGGCGGATACGTACTCGTCCTTCAGATCACGAGCCTCTTTCTCGGCCCGGTCCAGGATCTCGTTCAGCTCGCGCGACAGGGTCGGTTGCGCGCCGCCGCTCTGCCGCGCGAGCCGACCCAGCGCCGCCTGCAGCTCCGGCTTGAACGCCGTGATGTTGACCCCGACTTTTTGGAGTACGGGCACTACGATCCCTTCGTCCTGCTCGAGCAACGCGGCCAGCAGGTGCACGTCCTCGACGGCGGGGTTGCCCGCCTGCCTCGCTGTGTTCGCAGCCTGCTGTATGGCTTCGGCCGCTTTCACGGTGAGCCGGTCGAAATTGATCATTGGTTGTGCTTCGAGTCGGTGGGTTGGTTCCGCGGGTGCTCGCGCGGGCCACCGAGCGGAAAGATCCGTGCCGCTGCCCCTTTCACAGCCGCCCCCTGCTGCCTATACTGATTGCATGGCTACCCATCTCGCCGCCAACCGCCCGCTGACTGTCGAAGAGTACCTCGAGTTCGAGGGCGACAGCCCTGTGCGGCACGAGTTCGTCGCGGGCTACATTCACGCGATGTCTGGTGCGACCAAACGGCACAACCGCATCGCCGGCAACATATCCGCCCTGCTCTGGATCGCGGCGCGCGGCCGCCCTTGCCGTGTCTACGCATTGGACGTAAAGCTTCGCGCCGCCTCGAATATCATCTACTATCCCGATGTGATGACCGCCTGCGGGCCGGAAGATGACGATCCGCTCGTTGAGAACGATCCCTGCCTCGTCGTTGAGGTGCTGTCGCCAAGCACACAGGTCACCGACCGCCGCGAAAAGCTGATGTTCTACCGCCAGATGCCGAAGCTGCGCGCCTATCTCATCGTGCACCAGGAGAGCAGGCTTGTCGAGCGGCACTGGCGCGAGGACGACGGCAACTGGCGGCACGCGGAGCTAGCGGAACGCGGCGAGATCGCAGTCCCTTGCCCAGATACCCGCCTCTCGTTGGAGCAGATCTACGAGGAAATCTCGGTACGGTGAAGCACGTACGGACGGACGTTTGGCTTCCCTTGGAATCGCTTTCCGCGCAAGGTAGGAAGGGAGCACGGGGTCAGGCTTACGAACTGCGGTTGACTTTCACGCCAGGCCTGCGCGGGCTCTCACCCGCGGGGGGCAACTTCCCCCTGGGGCCCGCCACGTGCTCTATAGGCGACGGCAAGACGCAGGGAAGCCGCCGCCTACCGCAAGATGATCGACGAATACTCCGCGGGCGATTGCCAGTACACGCGGACCCTCTGCCTGCCCGGGATGTTTCAGGCGATCGCGTACGACGGCGGCGTTTTCTACCTGTACCGTGAGGAGCCCGCGCCGGTGATTTTCGCACTGCGACTACGCAGCAGGTAGCCGGGGCTGAGGGCGACCGCCTAGAGAGCCGCTACTCCGCCGTCTCGCCGTCACCGGCGGAGCCGCCGGCGCCGTCCATGCCGAGCGCATCCAGCACCCGCCGCTCGATCTCTTCCGCGACCTCGGGGTTCTCCTGCAGAAAGGCCTTGGCGTTCTCCCGGCCCTGACCCAGCCGCACATCTCCGTAGGCGAACCACGCGCCCGACTTCTGCACGATCTCTAGCTCGACGCCCAAGTCGATCAAAATGCCGTAGTGATCGATGCCGATGTTGAACATGATGTCGAACTCGGCCTGCTTGAAGGGCGGCGCGGTCTTGTTCTTGACCACCTTGACACGCGTCTTGTTGCCGACCAGCACATCCTTGTCCTTGATGGAGCCGATGCGGCGGATGTCCAGGCGCAGCGAGGCGTAGAACTTGAGCGCGCGCCCGCCCGTAGTCGTTTCCGGGTT
>JBBSMO010000670.1:0-1879 GCA_038233155.1 Longimicrobiales bacterium | reverse complement strand
CGGGTCCGACAGGCTCGGCTATACCGCGTCCGAGGTGATCGACTACCTCATGTCCGGCCTGCGGCACGGGGTCGCGCGCGCGGCGGCGATGATCGAGCCGGGCACGCCGTCGCTGGGATAGTGGCTCTTCTCCGCCATCCGCTTCGCTGGCTCGGCGGGCTTCGGGGTATCACCTCCGAGGCCCGCTTTTGCACGTCGCCATCGGCTCCGGCCGCGCGCTGATGGAAGCGCACGCACTGGGCATCTGGGTCGCATTCGCGGCGGGGCTGCTGAGCTTCCTGTCGCCTTGCGTATTGCCGCTGGTGCCGAGCTACGCCACGTTCATCACCGGCATGAGTTTGGACGAGCTGTGCGCCTCGCAGTCGCTGCGCGCCCGGCGTGCGGTGCTGCTGCACGGTACGTTGTTCGTGCTCGGCTTCACCGCAGTCTTCCTCGCACTCGGGGCGTCGGCCACCTTTCTCGGCTCGCTGCTGGCCTATGCGAGCCGCTGGATGCAGATCGCCGGCGGCGCGCTGCTCGTGGGGTTCGGACTGTACCTGCTGGGCTGGCTGCGGCTACCTGGCATGGAGCGGGAGTGGCGGCTGCACCTCGCCGACAAGCCTGTCGGGTACCTCGGGACGGTGCTCGTCGGCGTGACGTTCGGGGCGGGGTTGACGCCATGCATCGGACCGGTGCTGGGCGGGATCCTTACGCTCGCCGCCACGCGCGGGTCGCTCGGCGAGGGAATGTCGCTGCTCGCGGTGTACTCCGCGGGGCTCGCTATTCCATTCCTCGCATCAGCGCTGCTCATCCGGCACTTCATCGCCGGTTTCGGGCGCTTTCGGCGGTGGCTGCCGTGGGTGAACCGCGTCAGCGGGCTGGTGCTGATCGGACTCGGTGTGCTGCTGATCTCCGGCTCCTTCACGCTGCTGTCGAGTTCGCTCGCGCGCTGGACGCCGGATGTCGTGCTCCGCCGCATCTGAACCGCATCCTCTTCGCCCGGATCTCACATGCCCGCACCCATTCGCGTGCTCCTCGTCGACGACCATGCCGTCCTGCGCGCCGGCCTGCGCGCATTGTTAGAGGCTGAGCCGGACCTCGCCGTGGTGGGCGAGGCAGGCACGGGTGAGGAGGGCGTGCTCAAGGCGGAACAGCTCCGGCCGGATGTGGTGGTGATGGACCTGTCCATGCCGGGGATGGGCGGACTCGAGGCGGTGCGGCAGATCGCCACGCTGCAGACGGGCACCCGCGTGCTCGTGCTGACGATGCACGGCGAGGAGGAGCACCTGCTTCCCGTTCTGGAGGCGGGCGGCTCCGGCTACGTCAACAAGCGGAGCGCGGACGAGGAACTGATCGAGGCGATCCATACCGTCGCGCGCGGCGACGTTTTTTTGTACCCGAGCGCCGCCAAGCTGCTGCTCCGCGGATTTCAGGCACGGGCCGAGCCGGGCGAGGTAGACCCGATGGAACGCCTCACCGATCGTGAGCGCGAGGTGCTCGGCTTTACGGCGGAAGGATTCAGCTCCACGGAGATTGGAAAGAAGCTGTTCATCTCGCCCAAGACCGTGGACACCTATCGCGCCCGGATCATGGAGAAGCTCGGGCTGCACCATCGCAGCGAGTTGGTGCGGTTCGCGTTGCAGACCGGGCTGCTCCGCGCGGAATGATCAACGCTTCAGACCGACAGGGAGGTTGCTTGGCTCGCAGAGTCGTCGTTACCGGCGTGGGGATGGTTACCGCCCTCGGGAACAACGCGCCGGATACCTGGCGGGGGATCGTCGCCGGCAAATCCGGCGTCGGACCGCTCACGAAGTGCGTGCTGACGGACCTGCCGCCGGCGGTATCCATTGCGGCGGAAGTGCGTGGGTTTCAGCCTGACCCAATCATCGACCGCAGGGAT
>JBBSMO010000669.1:0-1879 GCA_038233155.1 Longimicrobiales bacterium | reverse complement strand
TACTGCACCGTGATCGGCTGCGGCTCCGGGTCCTTGCCGGTGCGCCGCCACCTGCGGAAGGCGAAGAACAGCGCCAGCACCGGGAGCAGCAGCGGCCAGAACCCGGCTGCCAATCCCGCGACGCCGGCGGGCGGCACCGCGCGTACCGGGCGGGCGATCACCCCGGCCGGCCACCCCACGCCGACGGTGACGCCCTCGCCCGGCTCGAGCGGGCCAGCTTCGACGACGACGGTGCTTCCCGTCTGGCGAGTGTCCGCGCTGCCAGGCCGCGTAGATTCTGACGAGCCGGTATACGCCGCCACCTGCGTCGGCTCGACCCCGTCCGGCAGTTCGATGCGTGCCCGCACGTGTTGGATCGGCGCGTCCCAGCCCGTGCCGGTAATCTGCCAATACAACTCGTCGAGCTCTCCCTCCGCGCTTGCGGCGTCGAAGAAGCGCAGCGAGTTCGCGAGTGTGTAGCGCAGCACCACAGTGCGCGTTGCGTCCTTGGCCGCGGGTACCCAAATCTTCAGGCGCGTGGCGCCGCCATCCGCCGATTCGCGTTCGACCTCGAGCGGCGCGCCGGCGCCATCCGTCGCAACGACGTTATCGAGATCTACCCGCTGGCAGCGCTGCGGCAAAGCGATGCGGCGTAAACCGGTTCGAACATAATACGGGCCCGGCCGTTTCACCGCAGGGCGGGGTGCCCTACCCCGGTCCCGCGGCCACTACGCACCACGGCCACGGCGTCACGCGCTGCCCGCTGCCCACGCGCCGCACACCTCCGCTGCTGCCGGGAATGGTGGGGTTCCCCTCGATCTCTATCATCTGACCAGAGCTTCGCATCTCGAACAGCTCGCACGCCCGGCGCTTCTGATCCTCGTCCAGCAGATCGCCCACCCCGTCGGCTGCCTGCAGGTGGTTTTCCCGGATTCGCTGCGCGAGCATGCGGTTGCGGGGCTGCCGCTGTGCGGCACGGCGCGCGCGGGCCGAACCACCCCGTTCGGCCGTAGCGCCACTCAATCGCAGCTCATCGGCCAGAGTATCATTTTCCGCGGCCACCCAGCGGCCAATCGAGTCGAGCGCGTTCACCTGCTCGCTGCTCAGACCGAGGCTCTGCCGGTACCCGATCAGCGCGACTACGGGGGGCCGCTCCATAGCATCGCTCATCGCAACTCCCTGTGGCGCGGGAGTCGGCGGGTCGTTGACGGAGCATGCGGTGAAGAGGAGGAGCGCGGTGGCGGAGATTGTTCTCAACGTCATGACTCAGAAGGCACACTGTCCAAGTTCGCATTCGCCGACGCCGGAGCTGCGGCTGCGCCGCACCAGCTCCACGCGCCGCGTTGCCTGGGCGACCGGTCCGAACTTCCGCGCCGGCTCGCCGTCCGAGCCCGTTCCGGCTGCTGGTCTTCCGCGCGCGAGCGATCCAGCGCCGCCTGCGAGCAAATCTTCTGCTTCTGAGGTTCCGACAACAGCGCCTCGACCGCGGCCATAGCGCTTGCGTTGTTCGCACCCAGCGCTTCCCGCGCCGCTGGCGTCGGCCCGCCCCCTCGCATTGATGCTGGCATTCGCCGGGTGCCCCCGCTGCGGGACTGGTCACCGTATTCTTCGCCGCTCGTTCCGCTCCCCCCGGCCGACAACGAGTCGTTCGCCGCACTGAGCCACCGCCCGATCGAATCCAAGGCGGACACCTGGCTTCCGGTGAGTTCGAGCCGCTCGCGATCTCCGATCAGCGCGTATACGGAAGGGGCGGGTGCGATGCGTGCCGGAAGCTCGCCCGGCAGCCCATCGTTCCCGCCGGAAGCGCAGCCCGTTGCCACCGCGAGACCAGTGAGTACGGCGACCGCTACTACTTTCTTCATCTTTCCAAGTTCGCAGGGGGGGTGGTCAGGATGTCCAG
>JBBSMO010000668.1:0-1885 GCA_038233155.1 Longimicrobiales bacterium | reverse complement strand
CGCTCATCCCGGGCGTATCCGCCCACGCACTCCGGAATCCGTCCGCCATCCCAGAGCCGCGCGAGGTCGTAGATGCCACGGGCGAGCTCGAGCGCCCGATCGTCGAACCCGTAGCGCCGCAGGCCGAAGAGGATGGTGCCGTTCTCGACCGGCCAGACGCTGCCCAGGTGATAGGAGAGCGGGTTGTACGCCGAATTCCTCGTGGAAATGGTGCGGACTCCCCAACCGCTGAAGAGGTCGGACTCAAAGAGCCGCCTCACCAGCCGCGGCACGTTTTCGTCGGAGACGATCCCCGTGGTGAGGCACTGGGCGGCATTGGACGTGGGTACGCGGATCGCCCGCTTCTGCGGATCGAGTCCGAACGCCACATATCCCTCGTCATCGAGCCAGAAGTCGCGATTGAAGCGCTCCTTCAGCTCTTTCGCCTGATTCCACAGCTCCAGGGCGCGCTGGCGCTCGCCCATGACCACAGACAGCGCCGCCATAAACTGGAGCGAGGCGAAGTAGTAGCCCTGGATCTCACAGGGTGCGATCGGCGCGTCCACCTGGCTGCCGTCGGGGTAGACGACCGCGTTGTCACTGTCCTTCCACCCCTGGTGCTTGGGTCCCTTCTCGGAGCGGGTCTGGTACTCCAGATAGCCGTCCCCGTCCATGTCGCCGTCCTCCCGCGCCCAGCGCAGGATCCGCTGTGCGGCCTCCCAATTCTCCTCGATATCTCGCTTCTCGCCCGACCAGGCGTAGAGCTGCCCGAGTCCGACGATGAACATCAATGGCGAAGCGTAATCTCCGTAGTAGCGATCGAAGGGGGTCTTACCCAGCCGGGAGAGCGGATCGCGCCTGGCCTGCTGGATGATCCGCCCGGGCTGTTCGTCCCTCCACTCATCGACGATGGTGCCCTGGAGGCGGCGCAGCTTCGCGAGCGTAGCCCGGATCAGCTCCCCGCGGTCGAACATCGCCGCCTGCCAGCCCGCCGTCAGGGCATCGCGTCCGAACACTGCCGGGTACACGGGCATCCCGGCCGCGGGAGTGAGCCATTCCTCCTCCCGATCCTCGAGGAGCGTCAGGGAGCCCAGGTCGCGCATCGCGCGGTTCGTCAGCTCGATGAGCGGCGTTTCACCGGGAGCGAAGAGGGTGGTCACATCCCGCTGCCACGTATCCAGTCGCCTCTCCCGTCGGGTCTCGCCCTCGTGGTCAATGCGGTCGTCAGAATCGACGGCGCGGACGCCAAGTCGAATCTCGACCGACTCCTGCCGCTCGAGGACGAGCCGCGTGGAGAGCCGCCGATCGGAGAAGCCCCACTCGCCTCCGCCTTCCACGGAGACGTGCGTTTCCAGAGGGAGATCGGGATGCGCGTAGCGGAAATTCACCCCGCCCTGCCGTGGCTGCGCTTCGACACCTGCCTGCTGCTGGCGCTTCCCGGTCTGCGCCTCCGAGGCAGCCGCGTAGTCGGCGTCCAGGGTCCAGACGAGCTGGAACTCCGCGCGCTGCCATCGGCTGGTGATCCGCAGCACCGCCTCGAAGGAAGCAGGATGCACCTGAAAACGCAGATCGAAATCGAGATCCCGGTAGAGGAGACCATGCGTCGTCCCGCTCCCCCCCGAGCCACTCCCGCCTCCGCCGCCCCCGGTCACAGGCGGATAGATGTACGAGAACTCCAGCTCGTGGGGTGCCGCCTCGCTTACGGAGCAGAGAAAGGGTTGTTCACCCTCAATCTCCAGGCGAAGCCCGGACAGGTAGCGGGTCTCGCGGAAATAGAAGCCGGTGAGGCTCTGGGATCCGGCTTCTCCGTGCGAATCGAGGATCAATACGGACGGGCCGCGCCAGATGTAGTGAACCTCCGGCCGGTTGTGGGAAATCGCGGGCAATGGCATAGCGACGGATCTGT
>JBBSMO010000667.1:0-1895 GCA_038233155.1 Longimicrobiales bacterium | reverse complement strand
TGGCATACCCGCGGGTTGCGCGCCACAGCCAGAGCCAGCGGCGTGCTGCGCGAGCCGGGCGAGACGCAGAAGAAGTCCACGCCGCAGCGGACGCACTCGTCTATGACCAACTCGCCCCACAGGCGGTTGAGCGCCGCGGTATCAGCGGTCATGGCCGAACACAGTCAGAAAGTCTGTGATCTTGTGCTCGATTTCGGCCCACTCGGCGTCGGGCTCGGAGCCGCGGACGATTCCGGCGCCGGAGTACAGCGAAATCGAGCCACTTCGGACCACGGCCGAGCGGATGCCGACGGCGAACTCGGCGCTGTCGCCGCCGAGCCAGCCGACTGGTCCCGCGTACCACCCGCGATGGAAGGGCTCGAGTTGGCGAATGGTGGCGAGAGCATCCTCCGTAGGGTGGCCCGCGACGGCGGGCGTGGGGTGCAGCGCCGCCAGCAGCTCGGGATCGCTGACCCCGGGGCGGAGCGTCCCGCGCACCGCGGAGACGAGATGCCGCCCTTGCGCGAGAATCATCTCGCCCGCGTCGGCCGCCACCTCGAGACGGGTGCAAAGCGGCTCGATAGCAGCGCGGATGCTGGCGCGCACGAAATCGTGCTCGCGCTGCTCCTTGTCGCTCGCCCGCAGCTCGGCGCTCAGGCGCTCGTCGTCCGCATCCGAGCTGCCGCGCGGGCGGGTGCCGGCGACCGCCTCGCTGCGAATCTCCCGCCCGTCCCGCCGGAAGAGCCGCTCGGGACTCGCGCCGAGAAACGCCGTGCCCGCGTGCGGTTGAAAGCAGAAATGGAAGCAGCCGGGAGTGGTTTCCCGCAATTTCCCCAAAAGTGCGAACGGGTCGAGTGGTGCCGACGCCGAGAGGGTAGCACGGCGGGCGAGCACCACCTTCCCGAGCCGCCCGGCCTCTATCTCGCGCAAGGCGAAGCGGACGGCGGCGGACCAGTCCGGCCGCGTGGGCAGATCCCGTCTTGTGCGGACTAGGGGGAGCGGGGCGGCGGGCTGGAGGCTGGCAGGCTCATCGAGCTGGCGGATCTGGCGGACGATATCATCCGCTGCAGCCAAGTCGCGCGGCAGGATCAGGTTGCAAGCGAGTTCGGCGCCGCCGCTGCCCGTCACGAGCTCGATGCGCGGCAGGACGAAGCAGGAGCTGCTGGCGGCGGCGTCCCCGGCGGGATCTGCCGCGGGGTCGAACGGGGCACCCCCGTAGATCCGCCCGCGCGGCTCGCCAGCATCCCGCAACAATGCGAGCAGAGGCTCGAGAGCAGCGCCAGGCATTTCGCCCGCGCGCCCCCGCACCAGAGCGGCTGCGCCCAGGGCGGCGGTCGCCCCCGTTTCACCGCGACCCTGCCAGAAGACGCGCGGGAACGATCGTTGGGAAGAGAGCCATTCGAGCGGCTCGACGGAGCCCGCCGGAACGGAGACTCGCACCAGCGGGCGAGCTCCGGAAGTCCCGGTTCTCGCATGCTTTACGCGGGCTGCGACGAGCGCCGCCAGTTCGCTGGCGGCATTGTAGCCGGCCATCACCAAAACCGCTCGGTGCAAATGGTGTCGATCCCTCTGAAACCTGCGCTGCGGGGACAAAGTGCCCGCTCGTTGGCGGGCGCGGTTCGGAAGGCAAAGGTACGCGGCAAAGGCCAAGCCTGGAAGGCAGGCGCAACGCGGCGCGCTTCGGAGCAGTCGTGTTCTCGTGCAATCGCAGTGCCCGTGCTACCTTGACGGTAGCGGTGGCCTTGCCATCATCGCCAAACTTCCCCGAACCTTCACGCCTCGTTCGTGACATCACCAGGTTCCACACTGTTCGTTGGCTGTTGACGGGCGCTGCGATTTCCGCGGCTGCCTGCGCACCGCGCGCCGCCGCCCCGCCCTCCTCGCCCATGGTTGAGGAAGATGTTATTGCGGCCGCG
>JBBSMO010000666.1:0-1896 GCA_038233155.1 Longimicrobiales bacterium | reverse complement strand
GGGCTTGCGCGGGAAGCAGTCCACCTTGATCACGCTGTCGCGGTGGATCAGGTTAAAAGAGGAGCGGTTCACGGTCGCCTCCGCGACGGCAGCGCGGGAAACGTAGTACTCCGGCTCGAAAAGCGCCGCGATGCGCTCCGCCCCGTCCGGCTCCAGCTCGACTACAAGGTCGATGTCTCGGGTCATACGTGGTTGAGCGTAAAAGTTCATTGCCAGCGAGCCGGTCAGCATGAACGGGATTCCGGCGCGTTCCAGGCGCGCCGAGACGTCGCGCACGATCGCGAGTTCGTCCGGCAACTCGCTTGCGTCGCTGTTGCCAGTGGATTGTGTCACTGGTACCCTTCGTTTGTCGTATCCGTGTCCGGGTGCATGGTACGGCGAATCCGATCCGGGCTCTGCATGTGAGTAGTCCCGAAAGGAGATCGATGGACGCGATCGCCGGCGGTGTTCCGTTTCCAGCGATTCATGTCGCTAAGATCAAGGAATGCCTGCATAGGCCGGGATTCGGCGTTCTCGGGCAGTGCAGCTTGGATTGGCCTGCACGCGCCTGATGCGCCGCGCTGGCGAATGCGATCTTTCGCATCCGTGTCTCGCGGGCCGTTACGGACACCTGCTGGTCCCCGCCGAAACGTCTGCGTGAGAATCGCCAGCTTGATGAAGTGATATCAGGCGCCCTCTCCGTGAGCAACCCCATTGATTGTATAGAGCTTCAAATCCCCTGCAACCTTGCAGTTCCCGCCGGGACCGCCACGGTCTCACCTCCGATCTCAAGCCGTGCGGTGAAGTAGTACCGCCCCGCCGGGAGCGAATCACCGAGAATGTTCGCTACCCTGTACGCACCGCTGGATTTTTCGGATCGGATTGGTCGTTCCGGCGCTGAGCAGCTGCGACCCCGGGCGGGTGACCGGGTGTCGCGCCGCCCTGTACCAGGCGGTGGCAGCAAACGGCCAGGCCCTCCCGCCACATGGTGGGGGTGAGTTTTTGCTCGATACGTTTGCCAACGCGGAAACGACCTGCGAATTGGGGGTGTTTAGCGGTCTCGCGCTCCTCGGTGGTGACCGAACCTACACCCTCAGTGTCGACATGAACATTACCTGTGCCGACGGACGCTCCGGCGAGGCGCACGGCAACGAGGATGGTACCTACGCAGTGCAGGGCAGCAAGTTGGCGCTCACGTCGCTCCGTCGCGAGGGGCTTCGTGTCCGTTCCGTCGTCAAGCAACGGAACCGGTTGATCGTAGAGGCTGAGGTCGATGCTCGGAGTCTGATTTTCTTCGAATTCCCGCCGTTCACCACCGATCGCGACTTTCACTCCGTCTCGAGTACGTGCTGACGGCTCGCGACTGATCGCTCGCCCGGAGGGCATATCCGAAGCGGGGCCCTCTGTGTTCTTGGAGGGCCCCGCTTCGTGTTTCGATCATCATGCCGCGGCTGCGTGATCACGATGACGTGAAACTTAACCGGCGCCGCAATCGAACCCTGTCCATCGATTTTACCGGTTGGCGCCCCAGACCGTCTTCCACCAGTCGGGTGCGAGCACCGCTCCGCCGAGCGCACCGACACCCGCGCCGATCGCCCCACCGACCACTCCGCCCAGCAAATTGCCGATCCACCCCATCCTTCCGTCGGGGCTACTATGCATGCTCTCCGCATCCGTGCCGACTGCCACTCCCGTTCGCGCCACCGGCCAGAGCTCCCCGTCTCAACCCGACCCCCACTCCTGACCGGTGCTCGTTTCAAGCCGCTCGACCGCTGCAAGCGGAACCCACCGCACCGCGCCCTGCGCGGTTCTGACGCCCAGGGTGTCCGGAGACGGAACGAGCAGGCGTCCCGTGAGTGGACGAGGCGAGAGGGCGGGGGCGGTGACGCGAACGCGAGTATCCAGCCGGCGCAACCG
>JBBSMO010000665.1:0-1907 GCA_038233155.1 Longimicrobiales bacterium | reverse complement strand
GTCGTCATGCCCGACGACCCGCGGCTCGGCGAGTTCCGCGCCCGCTTCGCCGGCATGGTCGGCGCACTCGAGGAGCGGGCGGATGAGCGGGAGGGAGATCTCCCCGGCTTCGGCGGCTACAGCAAGATCGTCGGGACGGAAGAGCTGTTCGAGAGGCTGGACCGCAGCTCCTCCCACCGTGTAGATGCCCGGGCATATCTCAAGGTGCGGCTGGTCGATCTGTTCTTGGGAGATTGGGACCGGCACGAGGACCAATGGCGGTGGGGCCGCCGGGCGCAGGCCGCCGACACGCTCTGGGACCCGATCCCGCGCGATCGCGACTTTGCTCTCGCCAACTACGACGGGTTAGCGCTCGGGCTGGTGCGGCGGGTTCTCAGCAACGCAGTGACGCTCGGCCCCGCTTATACAAATTTGCCGGCGCTGACATTGAACGCCCGGAACTTGGACCGGCGGATTCTCGCGGAGCTCCCCCGCGAGGTGTGGGATTCGGCCGCCGTGGTGATCGGCTATCAACTGACAGATTCTGTGCTGGCAGCGGCGATCGGGCGGCTGCCGGCCGAATACCAAGAGCGCGATGCCGGGCGGCTGCTGGACTTGCTCGGCAGGCGCCGGGATGGATTGCCCGAAGCCGCCGCCGCGTTCTACAAGTCTACGGCGGAAGCGGTAGATGTGTTCGGCACAGACCAAGCAGACTTGGCAGAGCTCGACCGCCTGGCGGGTGGCGGGTTGCGGGTGCGGCTCTTTGCCCGCGCGAGCAGCGGGCGACCCGCCGGCCTGCCCTTCTTCGACCGGACGGTGCTCCCAACGGAAACGCAGGAGGTGCGTCTCTACCTGAGCGGCGGCGATGACCACACCGTGCTGCGCGGTGGCGCGGCGGGCATCAAGGCGCGGCTCGTCGGCGGTGGCGGCAACGACGCATTCGTCAACGCCTCCTGGGCGCGGGGCCCCGGCGCGGGCGTGAGCATTCACGATGACGAAGGTGGCAACCGCTTCTTCGGCTTCACCGGTGTCAACGTCGACGAGGAGAGCTACTCGCGCCCCAGCGGGCGGGGAGCCTTTGGCCGGGTCGAGGTGCGGGACCAAGGGTCGGTGTATTCGATGTTTTCTCCCTTTGCCGCGTGGGAAGCGGATCTCGGCCTGGTGGCGGGTGGCGGGCCCGTCTATACCCGTTACGGCTTCCGCAGCCATCCGTACCGGTACCGCGTTCAATCACGGGCGATGTACGCGATAGGGGTCAACGCCTTCGCGGGTGAGATCATGGTGGATGGCCGCCCCACCAACTCGCCGGTCAGCTTTACGGGGTACGCTCGCGCCTCCCAGTACGACCATACCCGCTTCTACGGTTGGGGCAACGACACCGAGCGGCTCGAGGGGGATCTGTTCAAGGTCGACCAGACCCGCCTGCTGCTGTCGGGCGGGATCGAGCGCCCCGTCGGCAATCATGCCCGGGTAAGCGCCGGGCCCATCTTCCAATACGCCTGGTCCAGCCCCGATTCGCTCAGTGCCCTCGGGCAGACGGCGCCCACGGGCGCCCAGTCGCTAGGCGACGGCGGGCTCAGGGGGTTGTTGGTCTATGATCGCGGCGATCATACCCTGCTGCCCCGGCTCGCGCTGCACGGCGAGGCCGAGACGACGGTCTACTCGGGACGCGGTCAGGCCGACGGTCCGTTCGGGCGGTTCGGAACCACCCTCACAGGGTACCTTCCGCTGCCCGGTCCGCTCGAGCCGACGCTCTCCGTGCGCACCGGCGGGGCCTGGGCCTGGGGTGATTTCCCCTACTGGGAAGCTGCGTACCGAGGCGGCGAGGGCACCCTGCGCGGCTACCCCCGGCAGCGCTTCGCCGGCGACGGGTCGCTTTTTGGCGCGGCCGAGCTGCGCACCTTTCTCACGCGGCGCAAGCTGCTGGT
>JBBSMO010000664.1:0-1910 GCA_038233155.1 Longimicrobiales bacterium | reverse complement strand
GGGCGCCCGGCGCCGATGGCGTTGCGGTAGGGCTGCAGCAGGAAGGGCTGCTCGCTGAGCAGCGGCTCGTCTTCATCGAAGGCGGGCTCGATGGTGATCACGTGGGTCCACACGGCCTCGCCGGTGGCTGCATCGACCGCATCGAGCTGGAAGGGGAGCTCGAGCCCGCCGGGGACGGCGAGGCCGAGCGGGTTCACGGTCCATTCCTCGCCAGGGACATCTTCTACGCCGCCGTTGCGATAATCCTCATCTCCCGAAAAGGGGCCGGAGCCAGTGTCGTCGCGCGAGTTCAGCAGTTGCAATTGATCCGGGCGGAACTTGCCGTAGGAAACCCAGACGGCGTCTGGCGTGCCGTAGCGGTGAACGACCCAACCTTCATAGAGCCAGGCGCGGCGCAGAGGCGTGACCATGACCTCGCGCGAGCCGTGCTTGTTGAGAGAGGGTTGGATCGAAAACATCCAGATGCCGGCGTTCTCGTCTGAGGGGTAGCCGAGCTTGACGTTGTTGCTCGAGGTGAAAAGCGAGTGGTGACCGGGATCCGGGTTCAGCGGCGGCCCGGCAGTGACACTCCCGTTGATGGACAAAGTGGCGCTCGAGCCCTTCAGATTTCCCGAAAGCAGTTCGAAGGCCGCGGGTGCGGAATCGGAATCACCCGGTGGTTCAACCGTCACGGCAATGCGGCGGCCGTCACTGACGGGCATTTCGAGTGGGGTGCTGCCGCTTCCCGGAAGCGCGAAGCGCCCGAGCGAGTGCGGCGTGCCGGCCGCGTCATAAACCCACGCTTGGTAGCTGCCTTCCGTCTGCGCGTCTAGAGGCCGAAGGCCGGCGAGCTCGAGCTGCACCTGAGTGCCGGCTCGCGGCGCGCTCGGCGAGTCGCCGCAGGCCGCCGCGGCAGTGGTTGCTGCTAGAATAAAGGCGAACTTTGCAATATTCATGGGCTACTTGGGTATGTCGAGGCCGCTGGGCACCGCCGCCGGCGCTGTGAAGAGCGGCTGGTTCAGCGAAACATTATCGGTGAGCGCGCCGAGAAAAGCGACGAGGTCGTCGATCTCGGCAGGCGAAAGGCCGAGCGGTCTCACCCGCGCATCTAGTTTAGCAGGCGCGACCCGGCTGTACCCGCTCGCGCCAGCGTTCTTGAAGTCGATCACGTCGCGCAGTGTTGCGGCCGTACCGGCGTGGAAATAGGGGGCGGTCAGCGCCACCTGGCGCAGCGGCGGCGTTCGGAAGGCGTACGGGGTACCCCCCACCTCGCCCCAACCGATGTCGTCGCCCGGCGTCGTGTCTCTGCCGATGCCCTCTTGCGCGGTACCGAGAACGTGCATGTTGAAGTCGCTCAACTGCGGCCCGCGATGGCAGTCGGTGCACCCGGCCTTGCCGATAAAGAGCGCCAGTCCGTCCTTTTGCCGCGCATCGAGAGCGCTTTCGTCGCCGCGCAGGAAGCGGTCGAGCGGTGCATTGGGAGTGTTCAGCTCGCGGATGTACGCGGCTAACGCGCGCTCCACGGTGGTCGGCGTCACCAAGCGGGTGGTATCGCGACCGTGAACGGCTACCCGGTCCGGGTACGCGGATGCGAAGTTGTCCACGTACTCGGAGTTGCCCCGCAGGCGCGAAACGATGCTGTCGATGGCAGCCGCGCGCGAAAAGCTGTTCCCGCGCAGCTCGGTATCGGCCGCGATAGGGTTGAGAACTTGGTCTTCGAGCCCGAAGGCGGCAGCGCCCCAGAACATGGTGCCGCGCAGCGACGGTTCGGGGCTCATGTTCCCGTGCATACCGACGTTCAGAATTGTCGGGCGGGTGCGCGGCATCAGCCGCAGGGGCGGGGGCGGATCGGTGCGGGCGGGGCCGAGCCCCGCGCCGCCGGCGCCGGAAGGGAACTGCCGCCCGTCCGCGAAGGCGAAGCGGGGTAGATG
>JBBSMO010000663.1:0-1911 GCA_038233155.1 Longimicrobiales bacterium | reverse complement strand
GTCCATTCGCGCTGCAGGTACCCCGGCGCGATCGCGATCTGGTCCGGCGTGGTGCTGACGGTTGCCTCGAAATCGATCCAGTCCGCGTCGCCCGAGATGTAGTTGTTCCGGCGGCCTACGGGGTCGTCCACCGGACGCATCCGTTCCTTGGGCTGCAGATCGTGCTTGCGGCGGGTGTCGTCGTCCGCCAGCTCGCGGTTCGCGTCGTAGCCGAAGCTCGGCATCACCCCGCTGTTGAAGAAGGTGCCGTTGGCGACGACCTCGGTTTGCGTGACCTGGTTGGGGAAGCCGCGCGAATCGTACGCGAGCGCGAACTGCATCTGCAGCGAATCCCCCGGCTGCAGCGGCTGCCGGAGGCGCACGATGTGGTAGCCGTGCTCCGCGTCGTCCAGCACCGGCTCGGCGGGCCGGCTCCACTCGAGCGAGCGGATCTCCGCCTGGTGCGGGATCTGGATGTGCAGCGAATCGATCGGCACCGACGTTTTGTTCTGCAGCCGGTACGTGCCGCGGATCGCCACGTTCCCCGCGTTCGGGAAGATGTCGACGTCGAGCTTGACGCCGACGACGCGCGGTTGGGCGATGTTTTCGAAGCGTTTGTACAACTGCTCGTACTCGACGGTGCTCCGCTCCACATCGTTGCTCGTGCGGTACTCGTTGAGCACGTTGGTGTTGTAGAAGATGAAGCCGCCGAGCGCGAGGATCAGCACCGCCGCGACCGCCGCCGCGCCCACGGCGGGCCGGGTGAAGCGCAGCCGTGCGAGCTGCATCCGCCAGCGCGCGCCGGTTTCCCGCCCGCGCACCCAGAGCAGGTTCGAGAGCACCGCGAAGAGCAGCGCCCACGCCGCCCAGTACAGCTTGAACCAGGTGAACGGGACCAGGAACGGGTCGTAGCCGTTCATGTCCGAGTACGTCCGCCCCGCGTCCGACCCATACTCGATCAGGTTGTGCTCGAGCCCGAGCTGCCCCATGAACAGCGTGAAGACGAAGTACAGGATCGCGATCAGGTGGCCCATGTACTTGTGGTTCACCAGCACGTGGATCATCAGGATCAGTACGGTGAGCAGCAGGTAGTCCGCGAGCTGCATCCCGAACAGCGTCTCGGCGTACAGGCCCAGCTCGAAGCGGGTGTACCCTTTCGCCGCCTGCGTCAGCACGCCGGCCAGCAGGATCACGGCCTGCAGCACCACGATCACCCCCGCGAGCGCGGCGAGCTTGCCCGCAAACGGCACCCAGTTGGGGATCGGCATCGCGTCGTGCACCTGGTCGATGCGCGTGTCGCGCTCCCCCCAGACCAGCTCGCCGGCGTAGAAGGTGATGATGATCAGCATGAACAGCGCGAAGGTGCCGCCGAGCACCTCGAGCACCGCGTAGGTCACTGGCCAGGTCGTCGTGCCGTACAGCTTGCCGACCTGATCCGCGCTGAAGACGAGGAAGAGCAGCCCCGCGCCGACGATCGCGTAGAAGTAGCGGTTCGCGACGATGCCGCGGAACGAGCGGCGCGCGATCGCCCAGAATTGCGTGAACTGCGCGCCCAGGCCGAAGTGCTGCGGCATCCGTGGCAGCCGCAGCCGCGCGGGCGCCGCGTAGGCCGGCTGCAACGGACCCGCGGCAACCACCCCCTTGCGCCGCCGCCGGCCCACGCGCTCCGGCGCGGCGTGCGCGAAGCGGAAGCGCGCGTACACCACGCCGAACACCACCAGCCCGACCGCGACCCAGAGCAGCCGGTTCCAGAGCACGACGTCGCTGAGCGGCAGCAGCGTCGCGTTCTTTTCAACTGGGGTCCAGTACTTGGTCGCCAGCGCGAGCGCCTGGACGCCGAACGGGTCCAGGATCGCCGCGAGTCGCTCGTTTTCCAGGTCCCGCGTCAGGTTGCCGGACAGCAGATAGCCGACCAGCAGCACCACGCCGCCG
>JBBSMO010000662.1:0-1921 GCA_038233155.1 Longimicrobiales bacterium | reverse complement strand
GTAAAGGCCGGCGCGCGCACAATGCGGGCAAGCAGCTCTAGGGCCCGCTCCGCATCCGCTGCGGGAACGTCCAAGGTGATTTCGGTCTCTTCAGATGTCATCCCGACGCTGAACGCGGCCGCCATTTCTCTTATCGCTTCGGCGAACTGCGCCGGTGTCATCCCCTCAGGGCCGCGGCGCAGCGCGCCGAGCAGCACCTCGGCAGCTCCTTCCCGCGCGTCGTCCGCCGTGCCGGCGCCGATCAACGCGGTGAGGGTGACCAGCGGCACGGTGCGATCCTCGACGACATACGCAGAGAGTTGATTCGGCAGCGTCAGCCGGAGCGGCCCGGGGTCGGTCCGCTCGAAGCCGGGCGCCGGAAGATCCATATCGCGCGGATGTGTGTAGTCCTGCGCCGCCGCGCCAGATGATGCGAGCAGCAACGCCGTAACAAACCAGGCACTTGCACCGGTTCTCGCCGGCAGCGTCTCGAGCGGGGGCATCAGAACCCCTCCGTCGCCGTACGAGCACTCTCCGGCGGTCGCACGATCCCAAGGATGCGGTTGGCGGGCACGAAGTAGCGGTTCGCGAGCCGCTGGATGGCAGCGGCGTCCGTTGCTTCCCGCGTCTCAAGGTATTCCGGGAGCGTTCGCCAGGAGTCCATCGTTTGGAAATGGCCGATCTCGAAGCCGAGCGCATCCGGGTTCCGGGCGATTCGGTGCCACTCAGTCCGCAGGAGTTTCTTCGCCCTTTGCAGCTCTGCCGGCTGAACCGGCGCGGTAGCGAGCCCCTCGATGGTGCCAATCAGAACCTGCTCGGCACGTTCGAGCTGCGCAGGATCATCCACAACCGCCTCGAAGTTCAGGGTGGCCGGTATGCCAAAGCGGCTGGTGTGTACGACGCGGGTGTTCGCGCTGGCACGGGCGCTGAGTCCGGCACGGGAGAACGCGTCGCGTAGCGCGGGAACCGCAACTTCGGCGAGCACATCGAAGTGCGGCCGGTCCGGGTGGCCTACGCCGGGGATGCGGTAGCGGAGCTCGACGCGCGGCTCGAGCTCTTCGCTGCGCCAAACCAGCCGCTGCTCGGCCTCGGGTACCGGCTCGATGGCTTGCGTACGCGCCGGCTCGGGAGCCCGTTGCATCCACCCGAAAAACCGCTCGACCTTGGGGATCATCTCCTCGAGGGAAACGCCGCCGACGAAGACGAGGGTCGTGTTGTTCGGCACGTAATACTCTTCGTATAGCTCCCGTTCATAGGCGCGGGTGTACTGCGGGAAATCACTCAAGTGGCCTTCGGGCCAGAAGACAGGGTGGATGGTGCCCGCCACCGCATTCATCGCCTCCGAATACGGCGTGGCCGCGCGATTCAAGTCGCCGTAGCGCTGCTCGACGAGGATCATCCGCTCCTGGTCGAACTCGCGGAAGATGGAGTTTCGCATCCGGTCCGCTTCCACGCGGAGGAAGAGGTCCACGCGTTCGGCAGGCAGGTTGATGTCGAACTTCATGTATTCTTGCTCGGTGGTGGCAGTCAGATTGGTGCCGCCGTAGGCCTGGTACCAGCGCATCATCGCGCCGTTGTCGCGGAAGCGGGCGATCTCGCCGTCGAGCCGCGCGATCTCAGCTCGCAACGAGTCGATGCGCGGCGTGCTTGCCGCGTGCTGATAATCATGAAAAACGCCGCGCTGCCGCAGCTCGTTGCGCGCTTCGTTCAACGCCTCGATCAGCTCCCGTTCGGTGGCGCGAATCTGCTCGACAAGCGGGCGCTCTGCCTCCCAGTCCGTGGTTCCGAGCGTGGGCGTTCCCTTGAACATCAGGTGCTCGAGGAAGTGGGCGGCTCCCAGTTCGCCCGGCACCTCGGCGATCGCGCCGAAATCGGTAAATATCTTCGCCGCCACCCGGTGGTCGTCAGGACGTTCGAGCACCAGCAGCCGCAGCCCGTTCGG
>JBBSMO010000661.1:0-1924 GCA_038233155.1 Longimicrobiales bacterium | reverse complement strand
CTCGGCGGGCTGCGGGCCGGTGCGCAGATGATCTCGTACGAGATCGCGCTAGGGATGAGCCTGCTCTCGGTCTTCTTCCTAGTGGGGAACGTGCGGCTCGGCGACATCATCTGGGGGCAGCAGACCATGCACCTATGGTTCGCGCTGCCGCTCGCCGCATCCTTTATCTTGTTCTGGATTTCATCCTTCGCGGAGACCAACCGGCTGCCCTTTGATCTGCCGGAGGCCGAGTCCGAGCTGGTGACCGGCTATCACACGGAATATTCCGCGATGAAGTTCTCGATGTTCTTCATCGCCGAGTACTCGCACGTGCTGACAGTGTCCATGCTGCTCGCCACGCTTTTCCTGGGCGGGTGGGACATCCCCTTCTGGCAGGGCGACAACATGGTGGCGCTCGACGGCGGCATCGTGCTGGGTGCGGAACCCGCGTGGTGGAAGACACTGCTGACGAACGTGTTCTTTCTAGCGAAGACGTTCTTCTTCATCCTGGTCTTCATGCTGGTGCGGTGGACGGTGCCGCGCTTCCGCTACGACCAGGTCATGGACCTGGGATGGAAGATCATGATTCCGACCGCGCTCGTTGTGATCGTTGCGACGGCGCTGACGGTGTACGGCTTGGATGTGGCCGGCGTCGAGTACGGCTTGGTTTATGGCCTGGTACTTACTGCCGTCAACCTGATCTTGCTCTTCGGAATGCTCTTCGCATTGGACCGCGGACGCATATTGGCAGGCAGCGGCTCGCTGGACGAGCGCCGCATCCAGGCGCGCGAGCGCCTCGAGCGGCGCCGCCGCGAAGTGCCGGTCCCGGCAGCCGCTACCGCCGCTGCCGCGCCGGTAGTCCGCGGCTGACCCGCATTACCTAACCGACTCCCGCCCCAAGGCGATATGGCTGGTACAACCCGACTGATTAGACGGCCGGAGCAGAAGTCTTCCTATCTCCGCGCGAGCTTGAAGGGCGTTGCCCTCACCTTCCGCCACCTGGTAAAGGCAGGCGGCAACAAGACGGCGACAATCCAGTACCCGGAGGAGAAGCGGCCGCTCTCGCCGCGCTGGCGCGGCACGCACGTCATGGAACAGCACGAGGACGGGCGCCCCAAGTGTGTCGCGTGCGGGCTTTGCCCGACGGTTTGCCCCGCGAACTGCATCCGCCTGATACCGGGCGAGGACGACCAGGGCAACCGCTACCCGATCGTGTACGAGATCGACGAATTCCGCTGCATCTTCTGCGGCATGTGCCAGGAAGTCTGCCCGGTAGAGGCGATCCACGTCGGGCAGCACTACGAGAACGCCGAATACACGCGCGAGAACTTCGTCTACGACCTGCCGCGCCTGATGAGCCAGGAGCACCCCTCGACGCTGCTCTGGGACCCCGCCGACCCGGCGGGAGAATGAATCGATTGCGGATTGCGCCCTCTGTTATCCGAAGCGCGGCAAAGGGTCTCCCTGCGGCGCGGCAGGGGGATTCTTCGGTCGCAGGCTCCCTCAGAATGACAGCATGCACGCGTGCCGTTGACACCCGGAGCGGACGCCCCGCTGTCATCCTGAAGAATCCGCACGCTGTCATCCTGAGCGCAGCGAAGGATCTCCCGGCGGCTCGTACCGGCGGGGGCTCACCAGGTGTCGTGTTCCATTCCGCAATCCGCAATCCGCAATCCGCATTTCCCTACTCTCCGTTCTCCTCCAGCGCCGGATAGAACAGCTCGCCAGCGTCGCGGAGTAACTCGACGGCCCGGGAGGTGCCGGTGGTTTCCGCCCGTTCCGCCAGGGGCGCGAGGAGCCAGCGGCCTTCGGGCCAACGGACCGCCATCGCTTTGCCGCAATCTTCTAGCAGTTGATACACGCGGGCCCGCGTGACGCCCATCTCCTCGGCCTGCTGCTTGACCGACGGACTCTTGCCGTCGGCCTGCATCCGCCCGGTCGCGAG
>JBBSMO010000660.1:0-1925 GCA_038233155.1 Longimicrobiales bacterium | reverse complement strand
GGAGCCGTTCCGCTCCCGAACCAAGTCACCGGGGCAGACGCATCTCCCGACGGCAATTGGGTCGCCATCCGCACCTACGCTTCGTTGCTGATCTTTCGCACGCCCGACCTGTTGTCATCGGCGGGAACTCCGATCGAGGAGGTCCCCCTCGCTCCGCTCGGCCAAGCCCAGGGCGAGGCGGTTGCCATGCGGTCGAATGGGACGGTCGTGCTGACCAGCGAAGGCAAGGGCAACAAGGTGCCGGCATCCATCGCGGTGCTGAAGTGCGAGTTGGGGAAATAGTCGCGGGTCGCGAGTCGCGAGTCGCGAATTGTACGCGGGTCTCTCGCGGGCGGGTCAGGTAACCGATCGCTGGGGAACCGTAGGCGCGCACGCGGTATGCTGAAGGACGGGTTGCGGCATTCCGGCGGGGCGCTAGGCTGCAGGGTCGCGCCCAATCCGCAACCGGCCTTGCGGCCCCTCCTACTCCCGTGCCAGGAGAAGACGATCATGCGTTGCGCCCTCTGTTTGATGTTGCTGCTTGCCGGCTGCTCCGCCCGCTCGAACGGCGTTCCCGCTGCTCCTTTCGCCGCCGATTGCGCGCGCGACCTGGTTGCGACTCTTGGCTACAGCATCTGGGGAGATGCGGGCGCCGCACCCACCTCGTTCGTCGCGCAAAAGTCGTTGCCGCGAGACCCGCGCGGGCCGGTCCTTGGCGAGATCAGCGTTGCCGTGCTGGGTGACGACGACGGCGACAGGCGCCTCTTGGTAGAGGGTCGCCGCTATCTGGTTGAACGAGGCGGCGCGGTACAGCGGCTTCCGACGCCAACGCCGGGGCAGGTTCCAGGAGCGGGCGGCGCTCCGGGCGAGCCGCAGCGCACGGCGGTTCGCATCGGCGGGGGCGGCGCCGGGCGGCGTTCCATCCCGGCGGGTGTGGCAGGAGAAGACGCGGATCTGGTGCGCGAGCAGTGCGGGGCGCCCGGGCAGCCGCTGGTGGCGAGCCGCGGCCTCAGGTAAGCGCGCGGCATTCCGAGAAGCGGAGGGCCGGGAAAAAGGAGGGGGCGGGTGATGACCGGGCGGGCTTGACGCGCAGCCGGACCAGCTCGCAGGCTGGCCGGGTTCAACGATTGCCGTGGACCAGATGACCAGTATGCGTAGCAGGTTTCAGAGGGCGCGTTCCGCGCTTGCCACACCAGAAACTAATGCGTAGCTTGGCCGTTGCAGGGCCAATCCGCACCCGTATATCCGTTTGCGGTGACCACTAACGCGCCGGAACCGCCGGGCGCCGCCTTGCCCACCCCCAGGCTCCTCTCTCCGGTCGAGTGGCTGCTTCTGCTTGTCGCGGTCGGGTCGGTTGTTGCGATAGTGGTTTTGCTGTTCGTGGGGCAGACCCGTATCGACGAGCTTCGATCGCGGGTAGACCTGGCGCTCGCCAGCGCAGTGCCGGGCGCGGATTCGCTCAGCCACGGGCTCGGCCGCGAGGCCGCCGCCAGTGGTGCCTACCTCGCTACCGGTGACACCAGCTTCAATCCCCACATCAGACGTGCGCGCACCATCCAAGAGCGGGCGATGGCGCGCCTGGACTCTGTCGGCACCCGCCTCGGTCCCCCCATTCAGTCCGACTTCGCCGCGGTGGAAGCGGCTATCGAGCGGTGGCGCGCGCCATTCCGGCGCCTCGAGCGGGGCGAGCTGACTAGAATCGAGATTCTATTGCTCATTCCCCAACAGGACGAGGCGTTCGCAGAGACGGTGGATGCTCTCGCCCGGCTCGAGTCTACTCTTGTCGAGTTCATCGCCGCCCACCAAGCAGCCATGGCTGCGCACGAAGGGCGCTATCTGCGCTGGAGCATGCTCCTCGCGCTCTTAGCTCTGCTGGCTGGTGCGGCCGCGGCCGCCCTCGCGCACCGCCGCGCACGCCGGCTGGTGATTGAAAGCCAACACAAGAG
>JBBSMO010000659.1:0-1946 GCA_038233155.1 Longimicrobiales bacterium | reverse complement strand
GGGCGGCGAGCGGGAGGGGACGAGCGATCAGGAGGGAGTGGGACGGCAGAGGGCGGGGGGGCTACGTCGGTCGCGAAATGGGGATGTCCGGACAGCGTTGCACAGGGTCCGAGGATTATTGGCGGCGCCAACCCCACCCGTCCGCATCGTACCAGTACGTGCGGTTCTCCAGCTGAAACCGCGCCGCCTCACCCGGCGCGGCGGTCCACACCACACCTTCGGAAATCGGCCGGTCCGCATCGTCTTTGGGAAGTGCCCAGACCGGCAGATCGACGTGCTGCACGGGCGCGGGAGGTTCCGCGTACAGGCACCGGACCGGCGGCTGCAGTTCGACCCGGATCGTTTCATCGCCGAGCCGCGTCCTCGCTCCGTGTTCGGCGGCTTCGCTGAACTGACGAGCGCTGCCGATGTAGCTGGTGGAGAAATCCAGCGCCGCCTGATTTCCCGTCCATGCGTGCGTGCGATTCCGCCCCTCCGCCCGGTCGAGGTAGTCGCTCCAATCCGGTTCGCTGCGGAGCTCTTCCCGAACCTCCTCGTGGTACACCGCTTCGACGAGCCTACGGTTGTCGCAGGGAATCTGCACTTCGGGCCGACACCGGATCGTGCGCAGCGTCAGCTCGCCGTCCGCATAGTTGGGGTACGGGCGATCCTCGCCCCAACCGACGGGGACGTTGTTGCTCTTCAGGTGCTCCACAAACCCGCCTTCCGATGCGATCACCCGCACCTCGGCGGCCTCGCGATACCCGTCCGGGCGATGCTCGTCCCGCTCGCGGTGGCGGTGCACACGCCCGATGCGCTGCAGCAGGACGTCAATGGGGCACAGGTCGGTGACGAGCATGTCGAAATCTACGTCCAGCGACTGCTCGGCCACCTGCGTGCTGACCAGGATGACACCGCCCGGCTCCGCGGCGGCGGATTTGCCGAACCGCTTGCGGATGCGCTCGTCCAACGTGAGGCGGTCCGGTACGGTGTAGCGTGAATGGTACGCCGGCGTGTGCATGGCTCCGTCCGTCCCCGGCGACTGCCATAGCAGCGCTTCGTGCCCCGCCTCGCGGACGGCCTGCGACGTTTCGCGCGCGGCGCGCACCGTATTGCGAAGCAGCAGAACGCGCGCACCCGCTTCGGCGGCAGCGACGGCTTCGGCCACCACTTGGTCCGCACCGATAGCCCGCCAGTGCACCTGTTTGGGCGCGGAAGCGGATGCAAAGTGCTCGTCAGTCCAGCCTCGGTGGCCGGGCGTATGCACCGAGAGCACCGGGTACGGCAGCTTCTCGGCTTCGCCCCGGACCAGCGCCGGCCCGCCGCCGTACTCACGCCGCGCCTCATGCGACAGCGTGGCGGACATGAATAGCGCGGTGCCGCCCGCGCCCGTGAACAGATCGAGCACGCGACCGAGCACGGTCGTCATGTAGCGGTCATAAGAGTGCAGCTCGTCCACCACGAGCAAGTGGCGCGACAGCGCGGCGAGGCGCAGGTGCGCGTGCTTCACGGGCAGGCCGCCGAGCAGCACCTGATCTATCGTTCCGACGACGATCTCCGCGGCGAGGAACTTCTTGGCACCGGACGAGGACCAGCGGGCCAGCTCGCGGTCCGCTTCGTCCGGGTAGGTGTCCGAATGCTCGCGGATCATTTCCTCGTCGCTGTGCGTCTGCGGTTGCCGCCCGCCGACGGCGAGCGCAACCGTGGGCCGGTGTTCGCCGGTGTACATCCCCTGTAGCGCTCTCTGTACCCGCTCGTACATCGCGCTGGCGGTGGCGCGCGTGGGCAGCGCGAACATCAGCCCGCCCACCTGGCCGGCGGCGCGCAGACGGGCGTACAGTGCGAGCGCCGCCTCGGTCTTGCCGCTGCCGGTTTCGGATTCGATCAGCAACCGCGACCCCGGCGGGGGCAGCTCCATGTCGGCAACATGCGACTGCAGTGGGGTGGGCGTGTTTCGCGGCTGCGCG
>JBBSMO010000658.1:0-1959 GCA_038233155.1 Longimicrobiales bacterium | reverse complement strand
TGGAACCACACAAAGTCCGCCTTCGCGGACTGGTGCCCTCTCGACTCCTTCGGCTCTCCCAGTTCGACAAGCCTCGGGCTGTTCTCCCTTCCCCCCTTGCGGGGGAAGGGCCGGGGAAGGCGGGTTCGGGGGGCAAGGGAAGGGGGTCCAGAAGGGCCGGGGAAGGGGGTTCCTGCGGCAGCAGACACAGGTGTTCTCCGGCAGGCCGTGCTGTTTCATACCCCCGGTGCGCTGGCGTCTCTACCGCGCCGGGCGGGCGAGCACCTCCAGCACAACCTCGTCCTCCACCGGGCGGGACCAGGCACCGTTCGCGCGGCTCACCTTTCCGATCCGTGAGAGCAGCACGTATTCCGCGGCGCCGCCACGCGCTTTTTTATCCAGTCCGGTGGCGTCGAGCACTGCGCGGGCATCCGTTCCGCCCGGCAGACTCGTCGGGAGGTGCACGGCGGAAAGCGCCGAACGGAGTTGTGTTGCGGTGCCGCGCTCTGTCACTCGCAGCGCCTCGCCGATATCCGCCTCTGCTACCATTCCTATCGCCACCGCCTCTCCGTGGAGCAGCTCGTAGCCGGAGACCAACTCGAGCGCGTGCGCGACGGTGTGCCCGAAGTTCAGGATCTTGCGGCGGCCTCTCTCCTGCTCGTCGGCGGCGACAATGCCAGCCTTGATGCGAACCGACCGGCTGATCAGTCCGGTGAGCTCCTGCATCTCGCGCGCGAGCAGGCGGGGAGCGGCCGAGACGATCCAATCGAAATAGTCCCGGTTTCGGATGGCGGCGTGTTTGAGCGCTTCGGCGAGCCCCGCCCGAAGATGCTCATCCGGCAGCGTACGGAGGACTTGGGGGTCGATTACCACCAGGCGCGGCTGCCAGAAGGCGCCGACCAAGTTTTTTCCGTGCGCGGTGTCGACGCCGGTTTTCCCACCAACGGATGCATCGATCATCGCCAGCAGCGAGGTCGGCACCTGCACCACCGGGATACCGCGCATGTAGGTAGCGGCCACGAACCCCGCGAGATCACCCGTTACACCACCACCGACGGCGATCACTGCCGAGTCGCGCCCCAAACCGGCGGCGAGCATCTGGTCGGTAAGCCCGGCCCACATCGCTCGCGTCTTCTGCCCCTCGCCTGGAGGAAAGGAAAAGAGATCTGCCCGAAACCCTGCGGCGGTGAGTTGCCGCGTGACCGCAGCGCCGTAGAGATCACGCACGTGATCATCTGTCACGACCGCGTAGCGATGAGCGGCGCAGAGGGCCGGGAGCAGCTCTGCTATCAAGCCCAGCCCCCCCGCTCCTACTCTTACTTCGTAGGCGGGCCCGGGCTGCGGAGACAGGCGAACCGAGATCCGCGCCGGCACCGCGGGCCCGTCAGCCATTCCGTTGCTGCGTTCGCACCCGCGTACCCGCAGCCTCGATCGGCCCCCCGGCTCGCCACGGTGTCGCCCTCGCTAACCCGGCCATGGCTCAACGGATTTCAGCGGCAGCACCTGCTGAATCCGGATAAAATCGCGCGTGTTCTCGGTGATCAGAGTTAGCCCGGCTTCGCGCCAGGAAGCGGCGAGGATGAGGTCGTTCACGAACGGCTTCGGCACGCGTATGCGGTCCGAACGGCGACGCGGTTCAGACGACCGCGTAGACGTTTTCATCGGCATGTCCTCAGAAGAAATCCGTATATCCAAAATCTATGCCTGTATTCTGCGGCGAGCAAGCTGGCATCCTCACCTGCCCCCGCGCGCCAGCAAGCTGCTCGCGTCCAGCACGCGCTCAACACGTGCGGGCGGCGCTGTAGCGAGCAGATCAGCCGCTGTGCTGCCAAGCACCGGGTGCCGCCACCCCGGCGTGATCGCGGTTAGCGGGACCAGAACGAACCGTCGCAGGTGCAGGCGGGGATGGGGCAAGGTGAGCCCGGCCGAATCCACTATCTCGCCGTCAAAGTCCAAGATGTCGATGTCGAGGGTGCGGGG
>JBBSMO010000657.1:0-1974 GCA_038233155.1 Longimicrobiales bacterium | reverse complement strand
GTTCCGCCGGAGCCTACGGCCCTCATCGACGAGATGTTCGCCGGCCTGCTGCGAGGCGACAAGGGCGAGCCCGCGGCACGCCTGCGCGACGAGATGCAGGAAACGATGCAGGATAATGTCAGCGTCTTCCGGGACGAGCCGGGGATGGCAGAAGCGGTGGCGAAGATGGCCGAACTGCGCGAGCGCTCGGACAACGTCCTGGTTATGGACAAGGGGCGCCGCTTCAACACCGATTTGCTCGAGGCTTGGGAGATGAAGAACCTGCTGGCTCTAGCCGAAGTCACCGCCGTCTGTGCGCTGAACCGCCGCGAGAGCCGCGGTGCCCACATGCGCGAAGATTATCAGACGCGCGACGACGAGAACTGGCTCAAGCACACGCTGGCGTGCCGCCGCGACGAGCGGATCGAGATCAGCTACAAGGACGTTACCATCACCCGGTTCCAGCCGAAGGAGAGGGTCTACTGATGGCCGAAACCATCGCTGTCGAACGCAAAGCGCCAGCCGCCCCCGTGTCGGCGGCCAAGCGCCCCGCCGGGGCTCCGGCTGTGCGTAAGACCAAGATCAAGATCTTGCGCTTCAACCCGGAAACAGACAAGGAACCTGAGTTCCGCGAGTATGCGGTCGAGGTCGAGCCGACCGACCGCGTTCTAGATGCGCTGCACCAGATCAAGTGGTACCAGGACGGCACGCTCAGCTTCCGCCGCTCCTGCGCCCACGGCGTCTGCGGCTCGGACGCCATGCGCATCAATGGCGTCAACCGCCTCGCCTGCAAGGTGTTGATGCGCGATGTGGGCGACGAGGTCTCCGTCGAGCCGCTCATGGGCTTCCGGGTGATCAAGGACATGATTGTAGACATGGAGCCCTTCTTCGCGCAGTACCGCTCGGTGCTGCCCTTTCTGATCAACGACGAACGGCCGCCGCTGCGCGAGCGGGTGCAGAGCATCGAGCAGCGCGAGCGCTTCGACGACACCACCAAGTGCATCCTCTGCGCGGCGTGCACCACCTCGTGCCCCTCGTTTTGGGCGAACGAAGAGTTCGTTGGGCCCGCGGCCATCGTCAACGCCCACCGCTTCATCTTCGACTCGCGCGACCGGGGCGCCGCCGAGCGGCTGGACGTGCTCAACGACAGCGAAGGCGTCTGGCGTTGCCGCACCATCTTCAACTGCACCGAAGCCTGCCCGCGGGAAATTCGCATCACCCAGGCGATCGGCGAGGTCAAAAAGGCGATCCTGTACGGCCAGGTGGCATAGAGGGGTGGTGATGGGACGGCGCACTGCTGTCATCGTGAGCGCAGCGACGGATCGATGAGCCGCACTCCGCTGGACGTGGTGCGCACGGTGTGGGGCTACCCCGCACTTCGGCTGGGACAGCAGCGGGTGATCGAGGCCGCGCTCGCCCAACGCGATGTGCTGGTGGTGATGCCAACCGGCGGGGGCAAGTCGCTGTGCTACCAGGTGCCGGGGCTGCTGCAGCCCGGCGTGACCATTGTGGTGTCGCCCCTGATCTCGCTGATGAAGGACCAGGTAGACGCGCTGCAGGCCCGCGGCGTAGCCGCGACCTTCGTCAACTCATCCATCCCCTCCGGTGAAGTTGCCGCGCGCCTCGCTTCCGTAGAGCGCGGCGAGACCAAGCTGCTGTATGTGGCGCCGGAACGGTTTGATAGCGACCTCTTCCGCTCGCTGGCCGCGGGTGTCGAGATTTCGCTCTTCGCGGTAGATGAAGCCCACTGCGTTTCGCAGTGGGGCCATGACTTCCGCCCCGCCTACCTCCGGCTGGGGGAGGTGCGGCGCGAGCTCGGCAACCCCCCGCTGATCGCGCTCACGGCTACCGCTACGCGCGAGGTGCGCGACGACATCCTCCGCCAGTTGCAGATGCGGCAGCCGGACATCGTCGTCACCGGCTTCGACCGCGCCAACCTCAGTTGGCACGTGCTCCCCGCCAAAAATGATTCTGAAAAGGACCGCCGCCTGGTGC
>JBBSMO010000656.1:0-1985 GCA_038233155.1 Longimicrobiales bacterium | reverse complement strand
CCCGCGGTATGCCCGTACGTGGCTACCCGCGAGGCCCAGACAGCGCCCAAGATCGAAATGCCGCTGAGTTGGCCGGTGATGCGGGTGATGGTGAGCAGCCCCGAGGTAACGCTCAGGCGTTCAGGGGGGTGCGCGCCTGGCTCCGGAAGGATCAGCGGAACTGGCGTGCCGGACCGCCGCTGCTATTTTGCCGGGCAGCTTTCCCCGACCGGTACCCGATTGAGCCAGCCGCCAACGCCGCAGGATACGAGCCCCGCTACGCCGGTGACCGGCGATTTGCCACCCGCCGGCGCCGCGTCCGTCCTCCCGGTATCTCCGCCGTCCGGCCGCCGGTACGACCGCTCGCTGATCGAGGGCCCGCTTCTGCCCGCAGTCTGGAAGATTGCTTGGCCTACCATGCTGCAAAATGTGATCGGCGGAATGCAGGGCCTCGTCGATCACATCATGGTAGGCAACTACGTCGGCTACACGGCGAACGCGGCGATTGGGGTGAGCTGGCAGATCTTTCTCGTCGTGGTCGTCTTCATCTCCTCGCTGTTCACCGGGATGAGTGTGTTGGTCGCTAGGTTCGCCGGGGCCGATGAGCCGGAGAAAGTCAACCGCACCGTCTACCAGGCTTTTCTCACCGCGATCCTGCTGTCGCTCGGCGTGCTGGCGCCGCTGGGCTACCTGCTGACCCCGGCGCTGCTCGACCTGGTCAACGCCGCGCCCGAGGTACAGGCCGAAGCGATGCCCTACCTGCGCATCATGTTCGTGTTCAGCAGCGGCATGCTCGTCTTCTTCATGGTCGGCGGCGCGCTGCGTTCAGCCGGAGATGCGCAGACTCCGCTCCGCCTAGGCATTGTCCTGACGGTGCTGAACATCGCGCTGAACGTGCTGCTGATTCGCGGTCTCGGCCCCATCCCCGCCTTCGGCACCGCGGGCGCGGCGATGGGAACGGTGATCTCGGCCGGCGGCGTGGCACTCTACGCGCTCGCGAGGCTGCGGAGTGGCGCGTGGGTGGTCGGCTTTCCCCGGGGCGGCCGCCGCGGCCCTGACTGGTCTATCATCCGTGCGCTATTCCGTTTCGGCCTTCCCACCGGATTTCAGGGAATCGCGATGAATGTCGGCGGGGTGCTGCTGCTCGCCTTCGTCGGGTCCTTAGCGCAGAGCGCCGCGGCGCAGGCAGCATACGCTGTCTCGTACACGCAGCTCTTCTCGCTGGTTACCTGGACCACGGTCGGGTTGATGAGCGCTGCCGCCGCGGTGGGCGGCCAGAACCTGGGCGCGGGGGACCCGGACCGGGCGGCGGCGGCCGTACACATCGCCGCGCGCATCGGTCTGGCGAGCGCCGCCGCGGCCGGCGCACTCTTCCTGTTCTTCCCGCGCCAGTTGCTGGCCATTTTCGGGATGAACGAGCCGGTGGCGGTCGAGCTCGGCGTGCAGCTCCTGCGCATCCTCAGCCTGTCCGGGCTCTTCATCGCCGTGGCGCTCACCTATACCGGCGGGCTGCAAGGCACCGGCGATACCAAGAGCCCGCTTTATATCTCGATCATCTCGCAGGTCGTCGTACCGCTCGGGATCTGCTTAGTGATCCAGCAGACCGCCACCCTCGACCCCATCGACATCTGGCTCGCGATTCTCGCCGGTCACGTGGTACGCTGCACCCTCAGCGTGATCCGCTTCAACCAGGGGAAGTGGCGCACCATTGCGGTCGATATCGGTAGATGAGGCATCGAGGGGTGCGGCGGGATGAGCAGCTGCCCGTTCTCGTTGTACGCAAGCGCCCCGCAAAGGGGGAAGGGGAAAACAGCGTCAACCAAGTTCCCTCTCTCCGTTGCGCGGAGAGGGTCAGGGAGAGGGGTCCTGAGGGGTGCCGCTTTGACTTGGATTTCGTATTACCCAAGCAGATCTTCCGGATCCTGAGCCTGATGCCGGATGTGCAGCACGTGGACGCCGTCGCCACGGATCGTCAACAGGATCTTGTATGAGTCGTACAGTCGCTG
>JBBSMO010000655.1:0-1986 GCA_038233155.1 Longimicrobiales bacterium | reverse complement strand
GTGCCGGCTTCGTCCTGGCGGCGGTAGCGGCGGCCGATTGCGCCGGACTCGTCGTAGAAGCTGGGGATGCCCTGGCGGCGCAGCGCTTCGTGAATGGCACGCGCACGCTCGGGCATTCCATCCTTTTTGACCAGCGGGAAGATGCCCGCCTTGACGGGGGCCAGCGCCGGCTTGATGCCGAGTACAACGCGGGTTTCGCCGTCGACCTCTTCCTCGCGGTACGCACCCGCCAGCACGGCAAGCGTCGCGCGGTCGGCACCGATCGCGGTTTCGATGATGTAGGGCAGATATCGCTTCTGGTCCTGCGGGTCAATGTACTCGAGGCGCTTGCCGCTGAACTCCTGGTGACGCCGCAGGTCGAAGTCGGTCCGGTTGTGAATGCCTTCGATTTCGCCCCACCCGCCCTCGCCTATGGTGCCGCCGAAGTGGAACTCGATGTCGAAAGCCGCCTTGGCATAGTGGGCCAGCTTGTCCGGCGGGTGTTCATGGAAGCGCACGCGCTGGGGTGAGAGGCCGAGCGTCTCCGTCATCCACTCCATGCGCGCACCCTTCCAGCGGTCGAACCACTCGTCGTCGCTGCCCGGCTCGACGAAGAACTGCATCTCCATCTGCTCGAACTCGCGCGTGCGAAAGGTGAAGTTGCCCGGCGTGATTTCGTTGCGGAAGGCCTTGCCGATCTGCGCGATACCGAACGGCACCCTCTGCCGCGCCGTCTGCTGCACATTCAAAAAGTTCACGTAGCTGCCTTGCGCGGTCTCAGGGCGCAGGTAGATGGCGCTCGCGTCTTCCTCGACGGGGCCCATGAAGGTCTTGAACATCAGGTTGAACTGCCGCGGCTCCGTCCACTCCCCCGTCTTGCCGCAGGCGGGGCATTGCGCTTCTGCCATACTGGCGGCGCCGGTCTCCTCGAGCAGCGTATCTTCGCGGAAGCGGCGGTGACAGTTGGTGCACTCGACCAGCGGATCGGTGAACGCGGCTACGTGGCCGGACGCCTCCCAAACGCGCGGGTGCATCAGGATGGAGGAATCCAGCCCTTCGATGTCGTCCCGTTCGTGCACCATCGCCCGCCACCAGGCGTCCTTGATGTTGCGCTTCAGCTCGACGCCCAGCGGGCCGTAGTCCCACACGGAGCCGGTGCCACCGTATATTTCGGACGATTGGAAGACGTAGCCGCGCCGCTTGGCGAGCGAGGTCAGTTTATCCATCAGGTCGGTAACGGCCATGAAATTTTTGTTCGGGTGCAGTGACGGTTCTTTCGGCTACTCGGGAGCTACGAAAACGATGATCTCCGGGGTGGCGCCGGCGGCAAGCGGCCGGTGATCGTCGCCCGCCCAACCAAGCCGAAGGCGCCGCGAACCAGGGGGCAGCGCCGGAAGTGTCCAGCGGTAGCCGCCTTCGGTGCGGGCGATGTCGGTGGTGCGCGGCATCAGGCTGGCGCCATCCACCTCCGCATGCAGATGAAGATCGCGCCATTGCCAGCCGGCGGGGCCGGCGGTGAGCGGCGCGGATAATTGGAACTCGAGTGCGACAGGACCGCGGATCGTGTCGCCGGAGGCCGGCGCGTCGATCACGAGCTCCGGCGCCTGCAGCACCGCTTCCGCGCCATCGGCGGGGCCGCCGAAGAGGAGAACGAAAATCCCGCCGGCGACCATTGCAGCCCCGAGCCAGCCGAAGAGCGTGGTCCGCCAGTCACGGAACAGCGGGGGTGCAGCCTCGCTCATTCTGTGGCCGCGTTTGCAAGCAGCCGGCGCACCGGGGCGCGAATCGCCTCTGAACCGGCATCGATCTCACCCACCCACTTCTCCTTAATGGTGCCATCCGGCGCGATCAGAAAGCTATGTGGCACACCCGTGAGCCGGAAGCTCTGCGTGATGTTCTCGTCAGGGTCGTGGAGAATCATGAAACGCAGGCCGTGGTTTTCGGCGAACTGCTTCACATCGGGCGCGGCGCCCCGCCCGTCGATGCTAACGGCGATCACCCGCAACC
>JBBSMO010000654.1:0-1988 GCA_038233155.1 Longimicrobiales bacterium | reverse complement strand
GCTCCCCCCTCACCCGGGCGCTTCGCGCCACCCCTCTCCCACGAGGGGCGAGGGGACCAAAAGCGTGGCTCCACCCGTCTGTTCTCCCCCTCTCCCTCCTTGGGAGAGGGGGCCGGGGGGTGAGGGCACATGGGGAGCGCCACGAGCATCAGGCAACCAGCCGATCACGCAACTTGCCGCAGTGTTTGCGCTGGTGACGCTCTGCCTGCTACCCGCTAACGCTCTTGCTCAGAGCTACGCCGGCCTCTCCACGCAGGTGCGGGAGATGGTGAACGTCTCCGAACCAGCCGTCGCTCTCGTCGGCGTGCGGGTGGTGGATGGCACCGGCGCGGCGCCTGCGGAGAATCAGACGGTAGTGATCCAAGACGGGCGAATTTCCGCGGTCGGCCCGTCGAATAGCGTGCAAGTTCCGGCGGGCGCCCGGCGTATCGAGCTTCCCGGGCATACCGTGTTGCCGGGCATAATCGGGCTGCACGACCACACCTTCTACATGACGCCGCGGCGCAGCATCCAGGCGGATTTCACGGCCCCGCGGCTGTACTTGGCGAGCGGCGTAACCACGATCCGTACTACAGGCAGTGCATCGCCGTACAACGAGCTCACACTCAAGGACGGGATCGAGACGGGCGCTGTGCCCGGACCGAAGATGGTGATCACCGGCCCGTATATCACGGGGCAGGGCGGCGGCGCGCAGATGTATGCGGCCACGACGCCAGAAGCAGCGCGCCGCGTAGTCGCCTACTGGGCGGAAGAGGGAGTCGAGTGGTTCAAGTTCTACACGAGCATCAGCCGGGACGCAATGAAGGCCGCCATCGAGGAGGCGCACAAGCGCGGGGCGAAGTTCACCGGGCACCTCTGCTCGGTCAGCTTCCGCGAGGCGGTCGCGCTCGGAATAGACAACCTCGAGCACGGCTTCATCACCAACAGCGACTATGCGCCCGGCAAGCAGGCCGATCAGTGTCCTTCGACGGTACGCGCCGGCCTCGAGGCGGTCGATCTGGAAGGCCCGGAGGTACGGGCGACCATCCGCGACATGATCGACAACGAAGTGGCGATGACTACGACGCCCGCGGTGTACGAGCTGTTCGTTCCCAACCGGCCGCCGCTGGAAGACCGCAATCTCGAGGCGATGTCCGGCGAAACGCGGGAAGAGTACATGGGCTCTAGGAACCGCATCGCCGCGAACCCGGAATCAGGAATCCCGGAGCCGTTGTTCAAGAAGGCACTGGCCTTCGACCGCATGTTCTGGGAGGCCGGCGGCCTTTTGGCGGCAGGGGTGGACCCGACCGGGAGCGGCGGCGCATTGCCGGGCTACGGCGACCAGCGCAACTACGAGCTGCTGATCGAGGGCGGTTTCACACCGGTCGAAGCGATCCAGATCATGACGCTGAATGGCGCCAAGGTGCTCGGGACCGACGCCGAACTCGGCTCCGTCGAAGCGGGCAAGATCGCGGACTTGGTGGTGATCGAGGGTGATCCCATCGCGCGGCCCGCCGACATCCGCAACGTACGCACGGTCTTCAAGGACGGCGTGGGTTACGACAGCGCCAAGCTGATCGAAGCAGTCAAAGGTCAGGTGGGGATTCGGTGAGCCGCGCGCGGAGGCTGGATGACGGCAGGCACCTGCCGCGCCAGCGGATATCGCTGGACCACGCCGCGGAACGCGCGGCGGGCGTCGCATTTTGATGCCGTCGGGCTGTTGCTTCACGATGAGCTGTGCGGCCGCCAGCGCGGTTCCTGTCCTGCTGCCAGCGCTGTTGCTAGCACTCGCCGCGCCTGTTGCGGCCCAAGGGACCGCGGCGGCGCCGGGTTTCGATGTGACCGAAGCGACCATCGCCGAGCTTCAGGCAGCGATGGCGGCGGGGCGCATCACGTCTGCGGGGCTGGTCGATGCCTATCTCGCGCGGATCGCGGCGTACGATACGGCGGGGCCCGCGCTGAACGCCATCATCCGCGTTGACCCGGGTGCGCACGCCAGTGCGGAGCGG
>JBBSMO010000653.1:0-1999 GCA_038233155.1 Longimicrobiales bacterium | reverse complement strand
TGTTGAAGGCCTGGGTGACCGAGACGAAGGACACGCCTGCCGCATCGAAGATCGTGACGATGCGGGCGAAGTCGGCCAGCGCCCGGGTCAGGCGGTCGACCTTGTAGACCACCACCACGTCGATCCTGCCGGCCTGCACCTCCGTGAGCAGCGCCTGCAGGGCAGGGCGGTCCATCGTCCCGCCAGAGATGCCGCCATCATCGTAGCACGCGGGCAGCGCGGTCCAGCCTTCGTGCTTCTGGCTCGCGATATAGGCCCCGCAGGCCTCGCGCTGGGCGTCGAGGGAGTTGAATGCCTGCTCCAGTCCTTCCTCGGTGGATTTGCGGGTGTAGATTGCGCAGCGGACCCGCTTGCGCGGTGATGGGGCGCGGGTCACGCCACGCCTCCGTCGCGCAACCCGAAGAAGGCCGGGCCGTTGCGGCGGCTGCCGGTGATCTCCCGCGCGATCACCGACAACGAGCGGTAGCTCTCGCCGCGCCAGAGATAGCCGGTCTCCGTGACATGCACTTCGTGGCGATCGTTCTTCCAGACCCGCAGAATGCGGGCCCCGGGCATCAGCCGGCGCGGCGCGGGATTTGCGGCGTCTTGCCCCACCACAGCGCCGCTCTGCCGGACCCCGGCTTCGAGCTTCGCGAGCCGGTGTTCGACCGCCTTCGCGTGCCCTCCGTAGACTTCCGCCTGCCACTTCCAGGCGATGCCCAGGATCAGCAGGCGCCGGCGGGCACCGCTCGGCGGCGAAGCGCCCCACGCTTCGAGCCAGGCCAGCTTGAGATCGCCGATCGCCAGGTCCGGCAATCCGTTGATCCGGGCTTCCAGTTCCCGAAGCGTTGGCGGCGCGGATCCCGCCGCGCCGCCGCTTTCGTACACCCCCAGCATCGGTCAGCCTGCCACGCCCAACCGATAGGCTCTGCGATCTCCGGCAGCCGTAAGCTGGATATCGTAACCGCGCTGGCGCAGGCGGGTGAGGGCAGCTCGGGTCGTATGCGGCAGCCAGCCCGCCTGGGTGGCGAGTTCATCGATGGTCGCGCCGTTCGCATACGAGACCATGTCGAGCATGAGACCCATCTTGCCGCCGGGGCGGGTCGCGTGCGGCTTCGCGACCGCAAGGACAACCGGAGCAGTCTCCGCCGTCGGGTTCCGGTCGCTCTCTTTACCCTGCTCGATCCCGATGGCGTTGAGCCCGGCCGAGGTGATGATCAGGGTATCACTATGATTGTCCTCGTTCCCGGCGCGGACGCGCTTGGAGGACTCGCCTCTCTCGCCAGCGCTGCTCTCCGCGATCAGACCCCGACGGAGCAGCGCCTTGAGCGTCCGCTGCAATGCGGCGCCCTTCACTTGCAGCGTTTCCGGCACGGGCAGGATGCTGCGGTCGGGCCTCGCCGCGGCGGTGGAGAGGAGTACGCTCTGGGTGTCTGAGAGCTTCGGCATGCTTCTGGTCCTTCGGTCAGGGGCTGCGCGGAATGCGGGGCCCGGTACTGACCGAAGGCCCGAAGTTGATGCTCCCGGGCGGGACCGACGCCGCTCGGGGTGCGTCGCCCACCCATGACACACGCTCTTTGGTGGCCGGAAGTCCAGCGCGGTATTCGAAAGGGAAAGGAACTTCAGGCCGCCTCGATCATTCCGGCGGCGACCCAACGCAGAGCCATCCTGCCGTTCCGCCACCGCTTCACATTATGGGTGACACGGCGGATGGTGCCCATCATGTTCTCGGCGATATTGGTGCAGGCCAGCGAGCGACGAAGCTCGATGGGCAGCTTCAACCGAACGACGGTCAGGATTTCGTCCAGACCCTCCAGGATGCTGGCCGCGGCGCCCGGCCGGTCACACTACACGACTCGGGTCGAATGGGGCGAAGGTAAGCCACGGCGCTATTGCGGCGGCCGGGTCGTGACGCAGGAGCCCACACTGCACGACACTGGGGTAGCTGAGGGCGGCTGGAGGTGATTTTCTGGACGATTCTGACCAAAGGATCGCCCGATGCCTCACCGTGCCCTTACCA